>NZ_JAFEVF010000008.1:29737-43902 GCF_048054115.1 Wolbachia endosymbiont of Nasonia vitripennis
ATCTTACTTTGTTTGCTTGTCAGATCAAGTCTAAACTATTACATACGAGCCTTTTGTTTATACAAATTTAAAACTAAACCAGGGGAAATTTTTCTATCCAGGATATATTTGTTCTGCTGACACAAATAAAACAGAGTACTGGAATAGAAATACACTCAGATCATATATAGAACCTGTCAGTATTTTCCAAAAAAAACATAAAATACCAAGCTATAGAATACTCGTTGGAGAATTTGGTGGACATCGTTCTTCAAAAGGATTAGAGCGCTATTTCCAAGATCTTATTTCTATTTTCAATGAATATAATTGGCACTTTGCTGTTTATGGTTTTCGTGAAGACGTGTGGGACGGTATGGACTATGAACTTGGAAACGAGAAGCTTTCATGGAAAGACTGGCAAGCAATTGAAAAAGGTACAATGAAAAAAAATTACTTACCAGATAATCCTATTTTTAAGGTATTGAGAGAGGGGTGGTCAAAGTAAGTTAACTAGTTTTTGGCCACTCATCATAAAAAAATATTTCTTCTATTGGTCTTCTTTTTTTCTTACTTGTTTCAGCGCCATCTTCTTCGTAACCAACCGCTATCACTGACATTACATTAAAATCATCGGATATGTTGAATTTTTCTACTATTTTATCTCTATCAAATCCACCCATTTGATGAGCCATTAAGTTCATAGCTGCAGCCTGTAGCATAAGTGCATAATTTGCTGCACCAGTATCGTGATTAGCCCAAAAATTTTCACCTTTGTCAGATTTACGGAAATTCTTAGCGCTTAGAGATATAATTAGTATTTGTGCATCTTTTGCCCACTTTTGATTAGATTCATCAAGGCAATTTAGCAGCTTTTCCCATGCGCTTTGATTGTTCTGTTTGTTGCATATTACGTATCTCCAGGGTTCATCACCAAAACATGAGGGAGTCAGCCTTACAGCTTCCATTAAAATATCCATGTCTTCCTGAGATATTGCTCTTGTAGGATCGTATGAACGTCCGCTGTGTCTTGCTTTCATCAACGATAATAGATCTTGTTTACTCATCATTTTTAATTTAATAGTGCATAAATAATTCATTGTAGCACAATATGAGCAAAATTTAAATTGCAAAACCTCTCATACACATATATGACATTTAATAAGTTATTTTTATTGGGAAAGTATGTTTATAACACAATCTAGCAGCAGATCAACACTGGCTGAAATATTGTCTTGCGTTTTACTTTTATTCTTGATGGCTCAAATAAGCATACCATTGCAGCCTGTGCCTATCACATTGCAAACTTTAGGAGTAATGCTTATTGGGCTTAAATTTAACCGCAGAACAGCATTCTATTCTGTGCTTACATATCTATCACTTGGTGCAGCAGGATTGCCTGTTTTTGCGAATTTTTCTGGTGGTTATCACATTTTTCTCGGGCCAACAGGTGGATATTTGATTGGCTGTTTAGTTGCTGTTGTAGTAATGAGCAGAGTAAATGAATTACTGAACTCTAAATATAAATCATTTATGTGTAATTCTTTAAGTTGTCTGGCGGGTACAGTCGTAATCTTTATTTGTGGTATTAGTTGGCTTACTATTTACGTGGGTCTGAAACAAGCAATAATGGTAGGTGTTTTACCATTCATCCTTCCTGGTTTGGTAAAAATTTTTCTACTTGTAGCAGCTTTGCAGTATTTGAAAAAGTGATAAGGTTTCGTCCTCATCATTTTATGTGCACTCTTGCATTTCAAGGGTATGGATATTCTCAGAGCTTTGTAGAAAATTACAAAAAGATAGCAAGTAAAGTAATTAGTGATCCTAATACTAAAATCGAAGTAGTTGATAATCTTGACACTATTTGTAGTGTTTGCCCAAACCAGACTAAACAAGGTAAATGTACCACACAAGCTAAAGTTTTAGAGCTAGATAGAAGGCATATGGAAATTTTAGGAATAAAAATTGGCGAGATTTTGACCTGGAGTAAAGCAGTAAAAAGAATTAGAAAGAAAATGTCTTTAGAGAAATTTGACTACGCATGTGAGGAGTGTAATTGGCAACCATATGGAATGTGTAGAAGTGCTCTTTTAACTCATTCTAAATAGTATCTGCCAATTAATAATATCTTTATTATTATATTAGATAAGTAATTTAGCATTTATGAATTTGTAATGTGTTGCGTATAGTTCAAAGAAATAAGATTTACTGGTTACGCGCTGCAGCCAATGCCACAACACTAGGATCTATGTTTGTCTGCATGTTAATTTGCGTTGTGATTTTATGGAGGTCTTCTGTTACCTATGCTAGTGAAAATTTGGAGATACAGAAGGTCTTTGATAGTGTTGTCAAGCATATAAAAGCTGATAAAAAATATAAAGATCTTGATGTTATCGAGAGAAAAAGTGACAAATTTAATATCAAAATTTCGCAGAATTCTGGCAAGAATTTTGACATATACTCTATTTTAAAAAAAGCAAAAGATTCCTTTGAGTTAGGAGATAGTGAAACAGCTACTTCTCTCCTCAATCAGATTATCGCAAAATTTCCTTATCATGAAAGTGCTTTAATTGGACTAGGGAATATCTATTACGCTAACAAAGAATTTAAAAAAGCTGTAGAGATTTACACAAGACTGTTAAAAGAATATCCTAGCAACCCTTATGTATTAAAGAATTTTCTGACGATAATCTCACAATATGATCCTAATTTAGCATTGAGTGAAATGTTGAAATTGTATGATACACTCAGAAATAGCGCCCCTTTATCAGCAAATTTAGGTTTGATCTATATGAAAAAAGGGGATTACGTAAAAGCTAAAGAATATATGAAAGCAGCAATTTCTTTAGATCAAAACAATATTTTTTATACCTATAATTTAGCTGTTATTCTAGATAAGCTCTCAGATTTTAAAAATGCCACAGCATGTTATTCAAAGTTGTTGAACATGTCAAAAAATGCAAGTGAAAGAATACCTTTATACAAGGTAGCAGCAAGGCTAAAATTTATACAACTCCATAGTGCGCACCCAGCGATTCCATAAGAGTTGCTTGTATCGCTATTTTTGTTTACAACAACAACATTGAACTATAGAATTATATCTAGAGGGGCAATTAGCTCAGCTGGTAGAGCATCTCGTTTACACCGAGGAGGTCGGCAGTTCAAGTCTGTCATTGCCCATTAGCCTAGTTGAATATTAATATTACAATTATTTCAATCAAAGTATAGAAAATGCAAGACAACATAGTACCAGTTTCAATAGTGAAAGAGCTAGAGGATTCTTATCTCTCCTACGCAATGAGTGTGATCATAAGTCGAGCTATACCTGATGTGCGAGATGGATTTAAACCTGTTCATAGGCGCATATTATACGCAATGTCGAGGGCTGGGTTCGATGCCGGTAAACCGTATAAAAAAGCAGCTCGTATAGTCGGGGATGTAATGGGAAAATATCACCCACATGGTGACATGGCTATCTATGACTCCTTGGTCAGGATGGCTCAAGATTTTTCTCTTCTTTTACCACTTATTGATGGGCAAGGTAACTTTGGTTCGATAGATGGAGATCCGCCAGCTTCAATGCGATATACAGAAGCAAGGCTCCACAGAGTGTCGCATTTTTTACTAAATGATATTGACGAAGATACAGTTGATTTTAGGCCAAACTATGATGGAAATGAAACAGAGCCTGTTGTACTGCCTGCAGAATTTCCGAATCTATTGGTAAATGGTGCAAGCGGTGTTGCAGTTGGTATGGCAACCAATATTCCTTCTCACAACCTTGGAGAAATAATAGATGCTTGTATGTTATATATAGATAATCCTGAAGTTACTTTGGATGAGTTACTTGAAGTGATGCCAGGACCGGATTTCCCAACTGGGGGAACGATTCTTGGAAGGTCTGGAATAAGATCAGCATTTGCAACGGGTCGTGGATCAATTGTTGTGCAAGGCAAGACTCACATGGAAGACCTGTCACAAGATAGGCAAGCAATAGTGATTGATGAAATACCTTACCAGGTAAATAAAGTAAAATTAATTGAGAAGATAGGTGAGCTTGTAAAAGAAAAAAGAATTGATGGCATAACAGAAATTAGGGATGAATCTGATAAGTCTGGTATTAGGGTAGTAATTGACCTCAGAAGAAATGCTGAAGCAAGTTTTATACTTAATCAAATATTGGGACTAACTCCACTAAGAAGTAGTTTTAGTGTTAACACTTTAGTCCTCAACAACAACAGGCCTGCTTTGATGTCGTTGAAAGAAATTATAGCTGCTTTTATTGATTTTAGAAAAGAAGTATTAATCAGGAGAACAGAGTTTCGTCTAAGAAAAACGAGGGAAAAAGCTCATATATATATAGGGCTCTACATTGCGGTCTTGAGCATAGATGAAGTGATAAAAATCATCCGTGGTGCAAAAGATCCTGCGGAAGCAAGTAGAGAACTTTTAAATAAAGAATGGAAAACTTCAGCTGAGATAAACACAATTATTGGATTAATCTCAGACAGCACAAGCTTTTTGAAAGACGGAGTGTATAGATTAACTGAGCTGCAAACGAAAGCTATTCTTGACATGAAATTGCAACGTTTAACAGGCCTTGAAAAAGACAAATTAGAAGCTGAGCTAAGTTCAATGATCAACCTGATAAAAGAATATATCGCTTTTCTTGGCTCAGGAGAGAAGTTGATGAAAGAAATAAAAAACAATCTACAAGAAATAAAGAACAGATTTACTGTGCCGCGAAAAACTTCAATAGAGGAATCAGATACGGACATTGAAGCTGAAGATCTAATTCCACAAGAGGATATGGTGATAACCGTAACTATGAATGGTTATATCAAGCGTGTGAAGCTTTCTCATTATAGAACTCAGCGTCGTGGTGGAAAAGGAAAGCTAGGACAAGGATTAAAAGAAGAGGATGTAACCACAAAATTATTTGTTGGGAATACCCACACTAGCCTTTTATTCTTTTCTAATATTGGCCGAGTTTATAGATTAAAAGTTTATAAGTTACCTATTGCAGAGCCAACTGCACGTGGAAGAGCACTTGTTAATATATTCCCGCTTAGCGATGGTGAAACTATAACTAATATAATGCCATTACCAAGTGAAAATGACGAAAATCAAAACATAGTTTTTGCTACTGCTCATGGGAACATAAGGCGCAACTCTTTAGCAGATTTTCACTATATTCCAAGCAATGGAAAAATAGCAATCAAGCTCGATGAAGGAGATAAGTTAATATCAGTTAAAGTATGCAATGAAATTGATCATGTTTTTCTTTCAACAAGATTCGGCAAAAGTATCAGATTTGTTGTAAGTGATGTGCGTCAATTTAAAAGTCGCAATTCAGATGGCGTAAGAGGTATCAAACTTGCAAAGAATGACAGCGTGATATCTATGACCATATTAAATGGGATAGGTGTAGCAACAGAAACAAAAGAACTTTACTTAAAAGTTCCACTTGCAAAAAGACTGGGGACTGCAATTAATAACTCCATTGATTCTAAATTGGAAAAGACTTTGAATGATTTAGGAATAGATAACAAACTGTTCTTAAAACTTGCAATGAATGAGGAGTTCATATTAACTATTACTGAAAATGGCTTTGGTAAAAGAACTTCTGCGTACGAGTATAGGGTAACAAATAGAGGTGGTGTTGGTATTACAAATATCCTTACTACCGACAGAAACGGTAATGTTGTTGCTAGCTTTCCAGTTGAACAGGGTGATAATATCATGCTTATTACAGATAAAGGAAAGTTAATTCGTATTTCAGTAAATGATATCAGAATTGCAGGACGTAGCACTCAAGGAGTCACTCTGTTTAAAACAGAGAGTAGAGAAAAGGTGGTGTCAGTAGCGAAAATTGAGGATCCCGATTCCACTGAAGATAGTATTTCCGAAATTGACAACTCTGTTTCTTCTTAACTGTATAGCAAAGGTTAAACAAATAGTGCAAATTTCTATTGATTAATCTATAATATTTAAATTAAAATATATGTCTATGTTCAAGTAGAGATTGATGGATAAGAAGTTAACTAAAAATAAAAAATCATTGACGAATGAGAAGAATAAAAAAACATCTATTGTTAAAGATTTTGCCAAAAATAAGAGTAGAAGAGATTTTATCACATTAACTACGTGTGCCATGGCAGGTATAGGAGCTGCAAGCGGTCTTTGGCCATTGGTTAAGTCTATGAATCCTTCTGCTGAGGTTTTAGCGATGTCTACGGTTGAGGTTAATCTATCTGATATTCAAGAAGGACAAGGAAAAAAGGTAAAATGGCAAGGTAAGCCAGTATTTATCCGCAAGCGCACAAAACAAGAGATTGAGGCTGCAAGAGCCATAAATGCAGAAAATTTGAGAGATCCTGAATCAGATGAAAAAAGAGTATACAAAGGAAAAGATGAATGGTTAATTATGATTGGAATATGCACCCATCTTGGATGTGTACCAGTTGATCACGCTACAAAAGACGGCAACGGTTGGTTCTGCCCTTGTCACGGTTCATATTATGACACATCAGGCCGAGTAATTGGCGGTCCTGCACCAAAGAACATGGCTATACCTGACTACTTTTTTCCAAGTGAAAATATTGTAGTAATTGGCAAGAAGGCTTAACGGATTTTCATAATTAAAGTAATAAAAGTATATTGCATTTCAAGAAGCACACTGACTTCATAGGCAAAGCTCTTGAAGTCTATCAAGCTAATTTTATACTATGCACATATTCGGGTGATAATTAAGAAACTTGCCTGCCAAATTTTCAGAGTTGACAGCTAAATTTAAAACTTGTTCCTTTGCGTCAGAAAAATTCTGACTAACTTGCTTAAAGTTATTTTCTAACTCTTCGAGGATGGAGCTGAAATTAAAAAAACTTTTCTGCATTTTATCAAGATTTTGAGTTATATAGCTTAATATAGCTCTTTTCATAATAGTCCGAAAAGCTTATAGAAAAGCGGAATCAACAGCATGACGAAAAGATGTGAATAGAGGGATGTTTTTCCTAGCTCTGTTTTTTATAGCAAACCAATGATGCTCAATTTTGTTAAAATCGGGAGAATAAGGCGGTAGATATAAAATTTCTGCGCCAACTCCTTTAGCAAATCTTATTAGACTTATGAAAAGTAGCATTATCAAGGATAACAGTTTGTCCAGGTTTCAAAATCGGTGTCAGAAACTGCTCAAACCATTTATTAAAGATATCCATATTACAGTGGCCTTCAAATGTTAACGGAACAACTATTTTTCTGCCGTTTAAGGCTGCAATCATACTGATTCGTTGAATTTTTTTACCAGATTTTAGAGCATAAAACCTCTGTCCCTTCTGGCAATATCCATAACTCGGTGTTATCAATGCCAGACTCATCTATATAAACTAAGTTTTGAGGTTCTTTTGTTGCTATAATTTTCAAAAATTCAGCGCGTTTTTCTTCGTTTCTTTCTTTATATCCGTAGGTCTTTTTTTTCTTGTGAATCCTATATTTTTAAGTGCTCGATGAATTATTTGTCTACTAATATTGCCCCAGCATCTCTGACTGAGTTTTGCCACCTTGCTCATTTGCAAATTCGGCAAATGCATTCCAGTCGGTAATTTTATGCCACGCTTCCAGGCTTTTTTGACTGAAAATCTCCCGTTTTCTCACGTCTTTTCTTCCACTCATATAAAGTTGTTTTTCCGATCTTAAATCTCTTGGCAACAGTTTCTCCACTCTCTCCTTCATCCAATGCTTCCATTACCTTTTTTCTTAAGTCATAACTATATGCTACTGGCATCCTTACCTTCCACTACTATCAATCCATATCTTACTCTTTTTGGACTATTATGAGAAGGGCTATACTGACAAAATTCATTTTTGTTGCAAATACCCTTTTATAAACCCGACTGTTTGTCTTAAACCAATTCTAAAGAAACTGACGATTATATGCACTAAAATCACAACTTTATCACTATAAATATAGTTGCCGCCCTGCATTTTTGGACAATTCTCGTACCAATTTTCTATGGCGTCATTGATATAACAAAAAATGCTTCCTCTTTCTTGGAGAAATTTGTTATATTCATGGCAGTTACTGACTCTCATTTTTTGTGGCATATTTTTTCTTCAACAGTTAAATGGCTATTTATAATGAATTTTGTCAGTAACTGCCAGTTCTTTTCACTTGAGCGATGCAACAAAGCCATCCCAGTGTCAATCACTGAAATGACACCCTTCCGGTGGGGATTGCTCTCAGACTACAATGTTCGTACAGTTGTACTGGGATTCAAGTATAAAAATATTTGGAAATTATACAATGGACAATGGATTCTAGGAGTATATGTTAAAAGTAATGTCCATAATGAAATAAGCTGGATTCCAATGTCACGTACTGGAATGACAACATATAGGTATTGGAATAACAAAAGAGGAATATTATGATTTTATATCATTTTCCTCTTTGTCCGTTTTCACGAAAAGTTAGAGCTCTTCTCAAGGAAAAAAAGCTGAGTTGTGATTTGGTATATGAAAATCCATGGGAAAAGCGGAATGAATTCATGGAGATCAATCCAATCGGACAAGTACCAGTATTAATAGATAATAACTTTGTAATAGCGGATAGTAATGCCATTTGTGAATATATAGAAGAGACTTACAATAGCGACGTCAAATTACTTGGTTCATCCACTATTATTAAGTCTAAAATACGCGCTTTAATCAATTGGTTCGATAGCAAATTTTACAATGAAGTTACTAAGTATATTATGAATGAAAAAGTAATTACTAACCGCAGCCCTGACTCTAGATTTCTTCATGCAGCTCAGAATAACCTGCCTTGCCATATGGAATACATCGAACACTTAATTAACAAGAACGTTTGGCTTGCAACCGATAAGTTCACTTTAGCCGATATTACTTTAGCATCACATATTTCTATAATAGACTACGTAAATAGTTTCCCATGGGAAAAAAGTAAGATTTTAAAAGAATGGTACTCCATTGTTAAATCAAGGCCTTGTTTTCGCGAAATATTATTAGAGAGAGTTTTTGGCTTAACTCCCCCTAGACATTACGCTGACCTTGATTTTTAACTTGCGTGAGTTTTAAAGCTACAGTCATTCCTTCGTCAGTAGGAATCAATATGGAGAAATATTTTTTTTCATCTGACAATCTATCGTTAAACTCTCTCATAGCATGCCATGACTTTTCTGATACTTCTTTTGGAGGAGATTCTAAAAATACTGTATCAAATAATAGAGTGTTATCTGCAACGATTAGCCCATCTTGTTTAATGTATGACCCTGCCCAATCTAAATACTTAGGATAACTACTTTTGTCAGCATCGATGAATATCATGTCAAATGGTGCCTTTGCTGATAATTCATTAATTTTTTCCAGTGCATCACCTTCTATTAGAGTAATTTTATCACTTAGATTAAAAGCACTAAAATTTTTTTTTGCTATTCTTGAGTGTTGAGGATTATTTTCTATTGTATATATATGACCATCTTTCGGTAAAGCTTTTACCATACAAATTGACGAATAACCATATAACGTGCCAATTTCAACTATGCTTTTAACTTTATGGATTTTGATAAATAAATTTAATAATTTTCCTTCTTCAGGAGTGATTTGAATACGTTGTTTCTTATCAAGAGTACAATGTTCTTCTATTTTTTTATACTCTTTTGCAAATAAGCTTCTTATGTACAACGATTTTCTGCTAAAGTTATGACGCATTAAGTTTTATAATATAAACTAAGGAGGTTTAATCTATATAAGATTTATAAATATAACAATAGAGTTAAGAATAATAAAATTTTTTTATTTTAAGTTGTTATTTTATAAAGTAAAATTTTAAGTGACAAAGATTATTATATATTTTACTATGGTTAACTAGTATAATAACCAATTGTTATACTAGAATTAAGGGATCGTTTATTTACATCTCTCTTAAAATGTAATTTTTATAATCAATTAGAGGGGGTTATATGTCTTATAACATTGCTAACGAAGTTGAAACGTTAAGCAAGAAATCTAATAATAATGAAGGAGTCAAATTACTGCACAATCCAGCTTATCGCGAGAAGTACAAAGAACGCTTTAACGAAGCTCAGAAAAAAGTTATGGATATGGTCCAATTTTATGATGGAACGATAGTATTAATAGAGAATAAAATTGCTATGTATTATTATGCTTGGCACAGTAAAAAAAGAGAGTTTGAGCGTAAAAAGCAACAAACAGTATCAAAAAATACTGATTCAGCATAGGGTTTTTATATGGTAAGCTAAAGTGTTATTACTTCACTATAGCTTTTCCATATAACTCATCTATTACATTAGTGAAATATTCCAGCTCTCTATATCCTTCATGTTTGATTTTACCATTCTCTACGTATGATTTGTCATCGTTAAGCTTGATGATGAATACAGGAGTAGCTGTGATATCAAGTTTATTAATTGCAAGTGATTTATCATTTATAATTTTGTCCATCATCTTTTTATCATTAATGCATTGGTTAAATACATCTTGCTTCAAATTGCTTAGTGCAGCAATTTTTTGTAGTATAGTTAAATCACTAAAATTAGAGTAGTTCCACGAGTCTATTGCATTAAACACAGCTTTGTTAAAATTAAAATAGTCTTCTTCTTTTTCATAGCAATAACTTAGCATTGCAGCTTTTAATCCTCTGTAATCTAGAGGAAAATGACGGAATATGTATAACATCTTACCTGTATCTATGTACTTCTCTTTGATTTTAGGAAAAACTTTCTTATGAAAAAGAGAACAGTGATAACAAGTGAGCGAAGCATATTCTATCATTAAAATTGGTGCTTTTGGATCACCTAATAATTTATCATCAGGCAGTAGTGACAGTAGTTCTTTTGATGTTATTTCATCAGTTTTTTGAGTGTTGGGTAAGTTTTGTTCAATAGCTGCATAAGAACTAACACTTATAAAAATAAGTAAGAACAATAATCTAAAAATCATTACAATGGAAACACTTAACTTATTAAAGAATTTATGCATTTATATAAATAATGTCAAGATAACTTTTTCTCGGCAACACTTTCTACTCTGTCTTTAAATGCAGCAATTATTTTACTTTGTGTGTATTTATAAACTGAGTTTAATAAGGCGGAAAACAAATTGGATTTAAATTCAAACTTTATATAGAACTCTACCATAGTTTTACTTTCATCTATAGGAGTGAATTTCCATTCGTTGTATAAATGTTTAAATATTCCATTTGACGACACAGCTTTTATCCAACTTTTATTTGCTCCATTTGGAGAAAGAAAGGTCACTTCTGATGTGTAACTTCCTTTAATGCCATGAAAAGCTGCAAGGAGATCCACAATCATTTGGCTATCAGTTTTTTCTTTTATATAAACAGCTTTGCACCAAGGAACAAAATCAGGATACTTCTCAACGTCAATTACAACTTGAAATATCTCATGAGATGAACAGAAAAAAACACCTTGTTCTTTATATTGGTGTAACATAAACCTAAATAATGGAAAAGGGATCCATATCTACCGTCAGTCTTAGTAGATTCCTGAGACCTAAAGTTAAGGTGGGCATCACGTACTAATTTCAATGAAATTAACAGAGGCAATTCCCTTGATCAGAAATTATCGCTCGGGAAATTTAACTTAACTCATAACGCATAGCACAGACCCCTAAATTAATTATAGATTATTTATATAGAGTATGTCTATAGATATATTAAAACTAGCGATCATTATTTTGCCTTTGTTAAATTTTGCATTTTAAGTATCATAGCTAATAAATATATCTTATGAATCTTATTAAGTTCTTAACCATTTTTATTGTAATCTCCTCAAGTGCTTACGCGAATTGTATAGGGCACAAAACTTTTGTGCTTGCCATGAAGCAGCAAGTAGACAACACGTCTATGAAAGGGAATAGAAAAAATCTAGAACATGTACAAGAAGAACTTCTGAAAATTATTCAGAATAATGTTGACCTCAAAGGAATATCTCGATTTGTCATAGGGAAATATTGGAATTTATCTACTCAGAAAGAAAAAGAAGAGTTTCTAAAAGAATATGAAGTATATCTCGCGCGCTTGTGCGCTAAAATTTTGTATAAATACATAAATAATAGTGAAATGATCATAATGAGTACAAAAGCAGTTGACGATGAAACTTGTCTGATAGGAACAAGATTTTCTTATGGTGATGAGGAATTTACAAACATTGACTTTAAAGTGACTAAAAGTGACAATTCTTTCTTAATAAACGATGTTGTAATGAGTGGGATAAGTATTGCTATTAATCAACGTTCTCAATTTAGTGAAAAAATCGACACGCACGGCATGGCAAGTGTAATAGATGAATTAAAATGTAACAATAATCTATGATATACATGCCTCATTGGCCTAAGCCGCTTGGCAGTAGACCAAAGGATTTTTCTCTTGATCGCATAAAAAGCTCTCTCAATAGATTAGGCAATCCTGAGAAAAAAATACCGCCAATAATTCACATAGCTGGCACTAATGGCAAAGGATCGACACTATCATTTATAAGATATATAATGCAAGCAGCAGGGTATAAAGTTCATACCTACACTTCTCCACATTTAGTGAATTTTAATGAGAGAATAGTTATTGCAGGCAATGATATCGATGATAGTGAATTACATAACTCACTAGAAGAATGCCGTATAGCAGTCGCAGAACAACCCATCACTCTATTTGAAGCCGCAACGACTGCAGCCTTCTTAGCTTTTTCTCGTCATAAAGCTGATATTACTTTAGTTGAAGTGGGTCTGGGTGGAAGGCTTGATGCAACAAATGTTATAGATAATCCAATTCTAACGATCATCACTTCAATTGCCCTTGACCATACAGAATATCTTGGTCCTACCGTAGAAACCATAGCAGGTGAAAAGGCTGGAATAATGAAACCTAATGTTCCTTGCGTAATAGCACCACAAGAAAAATCTATAATGAACACGCTAGAGCATCATGCAATAAATAAGAAATCTCCTCTGTATAGAGGAGGACTTGAATGGAATTGCGAAAAACAGAATAACAGAATGGTCTTTCAATCGGCTATTCAATCAATAGAATTTTCTTTGCCATCTTTAAAGGGTGAACACCAAATAATCAATGCAGGAAACGCCATTGCAGCATGTAGCATTTTGAGTGGAAAATATGGATTTGATATTGGAGAAGAGGACATTGCTTCAGGTTTACAGAGCACTTATTGGCCTGCGCGGCTAGAGTCTATAAAAGAAGGTAATTTAATTTCTTTATTACCAAAAGATTGGCAATTATTTCTAGATGGTGCACACAACAATGATGGTGCCAGAGTGTTAGCTAGGTGGGTAAAAGACAATTTTGCTGAAGGTGTTTATATGATCTTTGGTGTCACTCGTAACAGAAACGTCGCAGAGTTCTTAGAGCACTTAAAGCCATACATCAAACTACTATGCGCCGTTTGTGTTAAATCTGAACCTAAAGCAACAAGTACAGATTTAATCAGAGAAGGAGCTAATAATATAGGAGTAAATGCTATTGAATGTGAATCAATCGGTGATGCAATATCAAATCACATACTAAAAGCCTCTATTCAAAACGTCAAAACCATACTAATTTGTGGCTCGTTATTTTTAGCCAGAGATTTGAGTATGGAGAATAATCAACCTACTTGATGAGCCGAGACGTTAAAAGCACCATCAGGATTTACAATGCTGCTTGGCTTTTCGGTTGATGCTCCTATAGGTACATTTTGTTCATCACCTATTCCTTCAGTTTTTACAAGATTTACAACTTTTCTCTCGTAGATTTCACTTGCTAAGTGTAGTAATAAACTACAACCTAGTAATGCAGCAAATCCGATGAGTATTTTACTGTTTAAGCAACTAGATTGGTACTGTAACACCAAACCTGCTATTAATAAAATAGGAGGGAGATAACTCGAACATTGGGAAGTAAAAATGAAATATTTAAATCTTTTACTTTTTAATATTTCTTCCCATCTCTCTTCTTGATCTAAATTTTCACCTTGTTCCCGTTGAGAATTTTGCAAATCTACAATTTCTTTCATTAAAGGTGATATCAAATAAATAGATAAGAAAAAAGTTGTAACAAATGTTATTAGGCTCGCACTAAACAAAATGCCAGGTGTATGTAATAGTTTAGACTTGATCTGACAAGCAAACAAAGTAAGATA
>NZ_JAFEVF010000009.1:0-22275 GCF_048054115.1 Wolbachia endosymbiont of Nasonia vitripennis
TCAGTTAATTCATGCCTGTCAGATCAAGTCTAAACTATTACATATTATTGCTTTAATAATTTGCATTCCAGTTACACCAGTTGTATCGCTTATAACTTTATGTAGTTGAATATTCATTTGTGTTAGCGCTTTTTGCATACGCAAAGTATGTGTAGAAGCATTTTCAATTAAATTTTTACGTTGCCGAACATAACTACGCAATACACACATTTGATCATCTGGCCTAAATGACCCTTGGAGTAACCCGTAACTGTGTAGTTGTTGAATCCATTTGCACATCTGATTTTCTCCCAGGTACATTTTTAACATGTTTTGCGTTTACCAGTTTTACTTCAAATCCGTGTGATTCAAGTACTTGAAACAAAGGAATCCAGTACACTCCTGTTGACTCCATGGCTACTGTATTAACTTTACATTTTTTCAACCATTTTGCTATGTTGTAGAGATCTTCCGTAAAGCAGCTAAATTTTTGTATACGTTGTTCATCGCTTCCTTCGGGTACACATACATAATGTACAGCCGAGCCAACATCGATTCCTGCTGCATTAGATCTCTAATTTACTTTTGAACTTTGCCATTTTTAATCTCCATTATATAATAATCCATAATTGAGAAGTGCTTAAGCTTGGGACGGTTGAGTTATACATTCTTCTAATCGAGGTAGCCCAAAAGGCTCAATCAGTGGTTCGACCGTTCCTCCAAAGCCACGCTGTCCTACGGGCACTTAAGGCACCATTGCACAGTTCGGCTATAACTGCAAAAAGCTCTTCTCTACAAAATTATACATAAAATTTGCCATACACTCAGCTAGGAAGTTTCTTTTTGGTTTGACAGGTTTTATCTGTCCGGCGCTGTCCAGTATGATAGGGGTTTTTAGGTCAATTCGGCGGATGCTATATACCATGCTGCTATAAAACCTAAATAAATCTTTCTGAATTCGACTTTGTTCTACATTATGAATGGCAGAATTGTTAGTATTATAAAGCCTTTCTGGATGTGGTTCATTTAAGATATTATATCCAACAATGGCAGGATGGTCCTTAAGTTCTCTTGCAAGATCTTGCCAAAATTTTGCTGCTTGCTTTTGAAAATCTTGATTTTTCCATAAACGCAAATCATCTCTATCGTTATTGTTTTGCCTCCACCGAGATCCAGGTAAGCTAAGCATCGTTAATACTACTGGTATTTTTTGTTGATGAAAAGCATCTAAAACATCTTTCAGAACTTTCAGATCTTTGGAAATCAGGCCCGGATAATTGTCTGCATTGCCTAAGAGGAAGTCACGTTGCGTAGTTTCAAATTTGTCAGGAGCAAGACGAATAAAACCAATTTTGTATTCCTTTGCTGCTTTGATTAAGTCACTATCAACTTTTCTATTGAAAACATTTGCTCCCTTTCTAACTCCAGTTTGCCAAAAGAGCATTTTGCTGTTCTCCGGTATTGACTTAGCACTCACATTACAGAAAACTATAGAATACAAAACAGCTGTAATTAGAAGAAAAATTTTCACTTATATAATTTTGCTATAATGGTAAGTAACCTAACAGACAAGATCCCGTTTGTAAAGATGCACGGTACTGGCAATAGTTTTGTTATCATAGACTCACGTTCAGCAAATAATTTAGACTGGAATTATAGACAAATTGCTGATCAAGGCAGTTGTGATCAAGTGATAATTATAACAATGTCTAATGCTGCAAACTGCTTTATGCATATCTACAATGCTGACGGTAGTCGAGCTGAAATGTGTGGAAACGCAGCACGCTGTGTTGGATATTTGATAATGTTAGAAAAAGGTACTGAATATATCACTATTGAGCTGATAAATAATCGTATCTTAGAATGTTTTAAAGTAGGTGATAAATCAATAAAGGTCAATATGGGTAAACCACTGCTTAAATGGAATGAAATTCCTCTTTCTTGTGAATGCGATCCCCTTTATCTACCTATAGAGCTTGAAATGCTGAAAGAGCCAGTTGCAGTAAATATTGGTAACCCTCATATAGTTTTTTTTGTTGATAACATAAGCGAAATACCATTGCAGAATTTAGGACCAAAGCTAGAAAATCATGAATTATTTCCTCAGAAAACAAATGTTAGTATTGCACAAATAGAAAAATCTGGAGAAATAAACTTAAGAGTTTGGGAAAGAGGAACAGGTATTACTGCTTCATGTGGTAGTGCGGCTTGTGCAGCATTTGTTGCATCTATACTTCGTAAGTGTTTGGCTACTAAACAAACTTCAGTGCATTTACCAGGAGGTCAGTTACTGATTGAGTGGTCAAAAAATATACTGATGACTGGGGATATAGGGTTTTTATGACCTAGGCTAGGCACTGACACTCATTACTTCTAACACCTTTTTACCAATCACAGCAGGGGTTTCTGCAATCGCAATCCCAGCACTGCGCATAACCTCTAATTTTGCACCAGCACTTCCGCCACTAGAGGAGATAATAGCCCCAGCGTGCCCCATACGTCTTCCTGGAGGTGCTGTTTGACCTGCTACAAAACCAACGATTGGCTTTTTAGTTTTTTCTGTTTTCACAAAATGTGATACATCCTCTTCTTCGTTTCCACCTATTTCACCAATAACTACAATACCATAAGTATCGTCATCTTTTAAAAAGAGCTCCATACAGTCAACAAACGTCATACCATGAACAGGATCCCCTCCAATTCCTATACATGTTGACTGACCAAGACCAACAGCGGTTGTTTGTGCTACCGCTTCATAAGTTAAAGTTCCAGAACGAGACATAATTCCTATATGTCCACGTCTGTGAATATGTCCTGGCATAATTCCTATTTTGCATTCTTCGGGTGTAATAACCCCTGGACAGTTTGGGCCAATCAATCGACTGTTTGAACCAGCGAGAGCGTGCTTTACCTTTACCATGTCAAGTATAGGAATGCCCTCTGTGATGCAAACTATTAATTCTATCTCTGCATCTATTGCCTCAAGTATTGCATCAGCTGCAAATTTAGCAGGTACATATATCACAGTAGCATTCACATCAGTTTTTTCTTTAGCTTCTGCTACGGTATTAAAAACTGGTAAATTAAGGTGAGTGCTTCCACCCTTGCTAGGAGTTACACCGCCAACCATTTTGGTTCCATAGCTAATTGCTTGTTCTGAATGAAATGTACCTTGTGCACCAGTAAAGCCCTGGCATATTAATCTTGTATCTTTATTTACTAAAACAGACATACTCTACTTCACCTCTTGTACTATTTTCTGTGCAGCCTCGTCAAGTTCGTCTGCAGCAATAATATTTAGCCCTGACTCTTCTAAAATTCTTTTTCCTTCTTTAAAGTTAGTGCCTGATAATCTAACCACTAAAGGGACCTTAATATCTATTTCTTTTGCAGCTTCAACTATTCCATTTGCAATGATATCACAACGCATTATACCGCCAAATATATTAACCAAAATTCCTTGTACATTACTATCAGATAATATAATTTTAAATGCTTCAGTGACAGTTTCCTTACTTGCTCCACCACCAACATCTAGAAAGTTAGCAGGCTCTGCTCCATAGTACTTTATTATATCCATTGTTGCCATAGCAAGACCTGCACCGTTCACCATGCAACCAATATTGCCATCCATTTTGATGTAACTAAGTCCATGTTTTGAAGCTTCTATCTCTTCTTTAACTTCTTCATCATAATCACGAAGCTGCACGATTTCTGGATGACGATATAAAGCGTTGTCATCAAAATTAATTTTAGCATCAAGTGCAACAAAATCCCCGGAATTTGTTTCAACTAGTGGGTTAATTTCTATTTGGCTTGCATCAGTTGTAATAAACGCATCATATATATTTTTTGCAATATTTGTTATTCTTTCTATTTGTTCTGAATTCAAATTAAAATTATTGGCAAGTTTACTGTTATCAAGATTTGTAAAACCAGTAGCAGGGTCAATATCAAATTTCACAATTTTTGTAGGAGAATTTTTTGCCACTTCTTCAATATCCATTCCACCTTCTGAGGAAAATATAAATACTAACCTACTGAGCTTTGGATCAACTACTAGACTCAAATAGTACTCTTTTTTAATGCTTGAACCTTCCTCAATGTATACTCTTCTTACCTGCTGTCCACTAGGCCCTGTTTGATGAGTAACTAAAGTTATGCCAAGCATGTCCTTTACAAGTTGTTGAGCTTCTTTAGTTGACTTTACTAGCTTTACGCCATCAACCTTACCCCTACCACCTGCATGAATCTGAGCTTTAACCACAAACACGTCAGATTTTAGTTGATTTATTTGAGTTTCTACTCCTTCTGCAGATGTAGCAACAAAACCCTTTGGTACCGGGACATTAAACTTGTGTAAAATTTCCTTTGCTTGATATTCATGAATATTCATAAGATAACTAATTATTAACCTTAGTAAAAACTACCAACCATAACGCTGTCTTCTGCATTCTTGCTGATACCTCTTTTTCCTTGCTTCAGCTTTTTTTTTAGCTGTTTTCTCTGATTTCTTTTCGTGATATTTTTTTTTCATTTTGAGCCCTCTTCCTTCCTTTTGAATTATTTTTCTCAACACTGGAAGAGCTCTATCTACATCACCATAATGGACTGATACTTCAATCAAACTCTATACCTCCTTCGGTAATCACTTCAAAATCCATTTATAAATTAGAAAATTAACATTGTCAATTATTTTATAAACTTGAGCGATAGAATATGATATGCAGTGATTTATATGAAAAAAGCTTCATTCTGCTGTCAATCATTTACTTGCTGATAAAAATTGCTTTTAGGTTACAGTGCTCTTGTAATTTTTCTAATCTCGGGGCGGAGAGATTTGAACTCCCGACCCTTTGGTCCCAAACCAAATGCGCTACCAGGCTGCGCTACGCCCCGACTTCTTTACTAAGAGTATCGATAGTTCGGAAAAATGCAAGTTTCATTTATTTCTTTTAGGAAAAATATAATGCAGATTTCTTTATATAGAGTGTCAAGTTGCACTAGCCATATTAAAAAATCTAGCTATACCAATTGGTGAAGGTTAATGCAGCAACTACAGCAGTATCAACTCTCAAAATTCTTTTTCCTAGACTCAGTTTCTGACAAAATTTATTGGCAGAATCAAGTTCGTAAGATGAAAAACCACCTTCGGGGCCAACAATAATAGCAACGTTTTTCTTGCCTTTTAGAACTTTATTAGGAGGTTGTCCTTCACCTGTTTCATCACACAAAACAAAATTTTTATTCTGGGAATCGGATAATTCACAAAAATTAATAGGAAGAAAAATCTGTGGTATACTTGTCCTACCGGATTGTTCCGCAGCTTCAATTGCCTGTAATTTCGCTCTACTTAGGTTAATGTTTTTTACTACTGTACGTTCTGTTGAAATAAATTGAATGCAGGTTACTCCCATTTCAGTTGCTTGTCTTACTATGTTGCTTAAGGCGCCGCTTTTTACCAGAGCACAATACAAATATAGATTTTTTTCATGTTGTTGTTGTTGTTTAGTGCGTTCTTTTATTATAATTTTTGTCGATTTACTTGATATATTCACTACTTCTCCTAACCATTCTCCATCCTTTCCATTAAAAAGATAGATGTTATCATGCTTCTTAAGCCGCATTACATTGTAAATATAGTGACTTTGTCGTGGATGAAGAGCCAAACTTACATTTTGTGATAAAGCTTCTTCAACATAAAGCCTAATTTTTTTCATTCAAAACTTTAGTTATTTGCATTCTGTTTGAGTGACTCTTACGGGATTTGAACCCGTGTTACCACCGTGAAAGGGTGGTGTCCTAACCACTAGACGAAAGAGTCGACTTGAATCTAACTGAGTTATATCGATTATACATATAAAGTCAATTCAATTATTTTGAATCACACAGTTAGAGTGATATATCAGTGATTTTATATCGACAGCCTCCTATTACCCCATGTTCAATGCTTACTGAACCTATCTCAGATTTAGGAGCTTTAGATCCTAAATCTAATTTTTGTTCAACTTTTGTATCTGAATCATAGCCAGAATCGTATCCAGAATCTCTACGCTCAAAATTTTGCCTTATTTCTTTTACGTTAAAGCCAGCCTTGGTCTTGATTTGCTGACTCGCTGGCTTATTAGCACTTTGCTAATTTAGTTTGACTTGCAAATTATTCACTTTATCCTGCACTAATCCATGATAAGTCCCAGAATTATCTTTTATATGTTTTGCTTGTCTTTCTGATCTCTTTTTCGATAAATCTACTTTAGCATAAATAGGCTCTGGTTGCTCTTTATGATTTAAGCTAGTGGGCTTTTTTTGCTCTGAGAAATCATCTACATCTTCATAAATAGGTTCTCCTGATATACTAGAATAACCACTATCTTTCAATGATAAATTTTCAGTAGATCTTTTATGCAAATCATATACTTCAGCATAAATGGATTCTTCCGATACGCTCAACTCTTCTAATGAGTTACTAACCTTAGCGTCATATACCCCATCATAAATGGGCTCTTTTAAAAGTAAAATATCATCATGCTCAAAAATTCTAGGAGGTTTTTTAGGTGAGTTGGCCTTAAATTTTAGCTCTACTTCCTCTTTAAGCTTGTCACAACTTTCCGTTTGTTTCAAAATCTCCAATATTTCTTTTCTTTCTTTTTTTATTAGCTCACCAAGCACTAAACAACATTTTTCTTTACGATCTTTGAGACTGTCCTTATCTCCGTACTGCATAGCTTCTGATGCTATTTTGTATTGAAGGATTACATTTCCTATACTATTATTTATTTCATTAATATTTGCTCCAGCACTAATAAGTAACGTCATTACATTATGATCAAGATTTGTTACTGCATACTCTAAAGCTCGATTTAAAGTTTGATCATTATTCAAGTCAAATGACCCCTTGTTCCTAAAAGGATTAATTCTAGAAAAGAGTTTTTCAAAGCTGTTTACTATATTATGAAGACTTAAAGCTAGCCTCACGCCTCTTATATTGCTATTTCTAGCGGATTTAATTAAAAAACTATCTACTATACCCATGATTGTACCCCTCTATATAAAAGCTCACCATTGTGGTACAATTTTAAACTATAACGATTTATTTTATATTAATAACCGCTTTTCACACCCACTTGACAAGAGGCGGCATCGACATCATAATTGCATCGGGGTTACCATTAGTCATTAAACCAAACCTTGTACCACGATCATAAAGAAGATTGAACTCCACATATCTGCCACGTTTTATCAATTGTTCTTCTCGTTGTTCTTTTGTCCAAGATTTTTGCATATGTTTGTGTATGATGTGTAAGTAAATTTCTAAAAAGGCTTCACCTACTGCTTTTGTGAACTCAAAATCATTTTTCCAGTTGCCAGAAGTTAGATTGTCATAAAAAATTCCACCAATACCACGTGGCTCTTTTCTATGTTGTAAAAAAAAGTAATCATCACATTGCTTTTTAAATTTCGGATAATATTCGATGTTGAACTCATCGCAAGTTGCTTTAATTGATTCGTGAATATACTTGCAATCTCCCTCATCTTTATAAATTGGAGTAAAGTCCATTCCTCCACCAAACCATTGTTTTGAGGTATATATCAGCCTTGTGTTCATATGTGCTGCAGGGATAAGGGGAGATTGCATGTGAGACACTAAAGATATACCGCTTGCCCAAAACTCTCCATTGCTTTCACTTGCACCAGGAATTTCATTAATGGCTGAGTCTGCGAGCTTTCCGTATACTCTTGAAACGTTTACCCCAACTTTTTCAAAAATATTACCAAAGATAATTGTAGATTCACCACTTCCTCCACCTGGTCGGTTCCACTTTCTTTTTTCGATTTTTGGTTCTGTGAATGACTGTAACTCAATTGATAAGAAAGATTCGGTGATCTTGTTTCTCAGTGCGCAGAACCATTCAAATGCTTGTGTCTTTTGTTTTTCCATAATGCCTTCTGTTGGCTTATTAATATTATTGTACTCTATATTTACAGGAATTAATTAGATTGGGATAGTAACTACCCATCAAGGATGTTAATAAATCTATAATAATTAAATCAATATAGTAGAATATTTTTATATGTGCAAGGATGCCAAGCAATAATAATGAGTAAAAGATACATAGATAACAAAAAAGAGAACAGAGTTGACTTCATACTAAGAAATTATGGGATGTCAATTATTGTGATGGCAGTCATTATGTTCTTACCTCCAATAGCAATATCAGTACTCTATTTTTCTAATGTATATAGTCAGCATGTTAATATAGAGATTAATTTATTAATTAGCATTCTAATGACTCTCTTTGTGGCATATAATATAAAACGTTACAAGTATCTACTTAATATCATAGAGTTTCAAAATGCAATATTTGCAAATGCGCTGAATCATAATACAGAGTTTTGTCTCATTTTACATAAAGATGAGGGTATTATTTATGCTGATGCGAGGTTCTACGAAAGGTTTAAAGATCACATAAACGATGATGTTACGCTAGATAAAATTCTTGAAGCAGGAGATGTGTCAGAAAAAGACAGAAAATCACTCTATCATGCGTTAAGAAATAACACTTCTGTAAAAGTATGCATTTCCTTAAGCAAGAAGAGTAGAATATCTAACTTTCTTTTGCTCTCTGAACCAATACCGGATAATCCACAAATTGCTATAAATAGTAATAAGACTTTAAATTTATCATTAGCCCCAATAGCAAGACCGAATGGGTATTTTGTACTGAAGGCAACACAGGTAAACAAAGAGCAGGTATATGAAGAGTTGATAGAGAAACACAATATAGCAACTTACGTTGCAAATACAAAAGGAGGTATCTTATCTGTAAATAAAAGATTTTTAGACATGTTTGAACTAAAAAAATTGGAAAAAGGTAGCTCAATCAATGATTTTATATCTCAATCTAAGTATGACGATACAATAACCAAAAATGAAATTATGTTTTTTACTATAAGCGGTGCTCCATTTAAGGCTTATATGAGTACTGCTATATTTTGTGATAAATACAATCATAGCTATATACACGGCTTTATAACACCAACTGAATCAAATATTGTTGATTATCAACTACACCCTTGTTTTACAAATTCGTCAATTGCTATTGCACAATGCGACATAAATGGCAATTTTATAAAGAAAAATATAGCATTAGTAAAACTTGCGGGGTCAAATAATGGTTCTATCTTTGCATTGATATCAGATGGTTATCATATGAAAGTGCGTGAATATTTTTCAAGTAATAGGATAAATAATGCGTCCTTTGATGTGCAGCTCAATGGCGGTAATAACATGAAAATATATTTTAATAAGTTTCTTCATAATAAAGTGATGTTCATACTTTGTTATTTTATTGATAATACTGAACGTAAAAAACTAGAGATAAAACTTGAGCATTATCAAAAGGTGCAAGCTATAGGGCAATTAGCAGGTGGTATTGCACATGATTTCAATAATATATTAACCGGAATAATAGGATTTTGTGATTTGCTTTTACTCCAGCACTCAGCTAGCGATCCATCTTTTGGAGATATAATACAGATACAGCAAAATGCAAAACGTGGGTCAAATTTAGTAAGACAACTGCTTGCTTTTTCAAGAAGACAGACTTTGCAGCCAAAGATTATTAATGTAAATGGTACGATAGCTAATCTTTATGAAATGATCAAAAGATTAATAGGTGAAAATATAAAATTTAATATTTATTATGGTAGCGATTTGGGTGCTGTTAGGGCTGACCAAGGACAATTAGAGCAAGTTATGCTTAACTTAGCAGTTAATGCTGGTGCTGCTATGGAAAAGGGGGGAGAGTTAACTATACGAACCTTTAATCAAAAGGTTGATTCATTAAATTCTACACCTCAGGATATGTTTTCTCCAGATAAGGAAACGATTGAACATGGGAATTATGTTGTGATTGAAGTGATTGATACTGGATGTGGAATGACGAGTGATATAATTGAAAAGGCATTTGATCCATTTTTTTCTACCAAAGATATTACTTCTGGTACAGGTCTTGGCCTCTCTACTGTATATGGCATTATTAAACAAACCGAAGGATACATCTATGTTGCTAGCAAAGTGAATCATGGAACTAAATTTAGCATATTTTTGCCCATAGTTTACATATCAGATGAAAATGATGAAGAGGAAGATAGTAAAGAAATAGAGAAACCGGTAGAGATTAAAGGTAATGGTATAATTTTATTAATTGAAGATGAAGATTCAGTAAGGGAATTTACTGCTAAGGCTCTTACAAGAAAAGGATTTAATGTAATAGAAGCGAGTATAGGCAGCGAGGCACTAGAGATCATTAGAAAAAAAAATCAACACATAGATCTAATAATCACTGATGTAATCATGCCAGAGGTGAGTGGTCCAGAAATAGTTAAAGAAACATTGATACATAGGCCAAACATCAAAGTTATTTTTATTTCTGGGTATACAGAGGATGCTTTTTTAAAGAGCGATGAAATCAATATAGAAGACTTCCATTTTTTACCCAAACCATTTACTCTGAATGAGTTAGGAAATAAGGTTCAAAGTGTGTTACACAAGACAAAAAAAGGCAGTTTACTTTGAGCATGATTGGCAACAAAAAAATTTTTCTAATGCAAAAATTTCTTGCATATATACAATAGAGTTATTTTATACATAAGATAAAAGGCGTGAGCAAGATCATTGCAATAGTAAATCAAAAGGGTGGAGTTGGTAAAACTACAACTAGTATAAATTTATCAACAGCCTTTGCTGCTGTGGGAAAAAGTACTTTACTGGTAGATCTTGACCCTCAAGGAAATGCTAGTACAGGACTTGGGATTTCTTATCGTAGCAGGGAAGAAAAAAATATATATAAAATACTGCTGAGCAGCGAAAGTGAATTGGTGGAATCGGCAATTTTCAATATAAAGGAAATTCCAAATCTATCGCTGATTTCATCAGTGGTTGACTTATCAGCTGCAGAAATTGAGCTATCACAACTTGAGCAGGGAAAATTCGTACTAAAAGATACGCTAGAGAAAGTACGTAATAATTATGAGTACATAATTATCGATTGTCCTCCATCACTTGGTCTGCTTACTATCAATGCTCTGACCGCTGCTGACTCGATTATTGTTCCTCTTCAGTGTGAATTTTTCGCTCTGGAAGGATTGAGCCATTTAGTTAAGACTGTAGAGCTGATAAAAAGAAATAACCTAAACCCTTTCCTGTTAATAGAAGGAATATTGCTCACAATGTATGACAGACGCAACAAACTTAGTGAGCAGATTAAAAATGATATTTGCCAATATTTAAATGATAAAGTATATAAAACTATTATCCCCTTGTATGTGACCATTATTCCACGTAATGTACGGTTATCAGAAGCGCCTTCTCATGGAAAACCTGCTATTGTATATGATCTTAAGTGTCCTGGTGCACAAGCATATATAAGTTTGGCAAAAGAAATTTTAAAGAAACACATGAGCATCTGTAAAGAGAAAAAGCTGATAAGTGAGGGTGCAGCGTGAAGGACAATAGGCGCTTAGGTAGAGGTCTTGCTGGCCTCATAGGCGATAATTATGGTAATAAAGAAGATCGGTTACCTATTTCATTACTACACCCGAGCAAATTTCAGCCGAGAAAATATTTTGATGAGGAGTCATTAAAAGAACTTGCAGGTTCGATAGAGAAAAATGGTATAATACAACCTATTGTGGTGCGCAAAGATCCAAATAATGAAGGTTATGAAATAGTAGCAGGGGAACGTCGTTGGCGAGCAAGTAAGGTCATAAATCTTGATAGTGTGCCGGTTATCATAAAAGATTTAAATGACAAGGAATGCTTAGAAGTATCGATAATTGAAAACATACAGAGGCAAGATATTAATCCAATAGAAGAAGGTGAGGCGTACAGAAAACTAATAGATGAATTCTCCTATACACACGAAGAATTAGCCTTAACTTTAGGTAAAAGCCGCAGTCACATAACCAATATGATACGAATGCTGTCACTCCCTAATGGAGTAAAAACAATGATCAACGAGAAAAAATTGTCTATGGGTCATGCAAGAGCATTGATTAATGTTGAAAATGCGGAAAGTATTGCAGAAAGAATAGTTTCTCAGGGCCTGAGCGTTAGACAAACTGAAAAATTGATAAAAGACTTACAACAAAATAACGACCGAAAAGAGCATAATTGTACTAAAAATCAAGATATGGCAGCATTAGAAGGAGCTATATCTTCTCAGCTTGGTTTAAAGATCAAAATTAATGACAGTAATTCTAAGGGTAAAGTCATGATACGTTATAACAACTCAAATGAATTGGATTTTATATTGAAAATTTTGAATAGAAGACTTGAATCAGCTATTAATGTCGAAAGTAGCTCATAGAAATTTCTTGACAAACCTTCCCACTTTCCTTGCAATGGAAGTGAAATGGTGGAGTTTGTCAAGTAAGTTATTTCGTTTCTACCTTCAATAAAAATTTGCACGCAATAGCACAGAAGCATACGTTGCTATTCCCTCATTTCTTCCAATAGAACCTAATTTTTCCGCTGTGGTTGCTTTGATATTTACGAATTCACCATTAATTTCTAATATTTTTGATATGAATTCCTTCATTCCTGCTTTGTAAGGCGATATTTTAGGCTCTTCACAAACTATAGTAATATCTAAATTAGACACGCTATATCCTTTTTCCTGTGCTTTTTTAGCAGCAAAGTCAAGAAAATGAGATGAATTGCAATCCTTCCATTTAGAGGAATTAGGAGGAAAATGTTCTCCTATATCGCCACATCCTAGTGCTCCGAGTATTGCATCAACGATTGCATGTATTGCAACATCACCATCGGAATGTGCCTCTATTGCCATATTATGCTCAATTTCCACACCGCAAATTTTTATAAAGCTCTTAGCATCATTTTGAATTTTAACAAATTTATGTATATCATAACCGGTTCCGACACGGAATTTTGGCTCTCCAAAGAGAAGTTTTGCCATATTGATATCCTCTTTTGTAGTTAACTTAAAATTCTTTTTCTCACCTTCAATAATCGCAACATGTTTTTTATGCTCCACCATTAGTGATGAATCATCAGTAAATTCTTTGACTGATTGATGGCACGATAATAATTCTCTGAAATTAAAAATTTGAGGAGTTTGCATGGCTCTAAGTTTTTCTCTTGAAATCGTAGATTCAATGAAATTATTACTCACCAACGATATAGTATCCTCGACTTCTATTGCTGGAACTACTCCTGTATATTGACCATTAATCATAGATTCAATCAAGTTGTTTATTAGAATATTTGATACAAAAGGCCTACAAGCGTCATGTATAATAACAAAATCTGGATTGATCTTTTGCAAACTCTCCAGTCCAAGTTTAACTGAACTCTGCCTGCTTTTTCCTCCACATACTGGACTCAGCAATTTAGTATCTATAGTTGATGACGTAACTTCTTTATAGAAATCTTTTTGACTTTCATTCACTACCACTCTTATGTAACTTATGTACTGATTAGCTAAGAATTTCCTAATTGTGTGAAATAAAACAGACTTACCTGCCAATTTTATATACTGTTTAGGGATTTTGGCATTGCATCTACTGCCTACTCCTGCTGCAACTATTAATGCTGCTATCTTGTATTTCTCAAGTCTGTTAGTGTGCATGCTTACCATTTTCGGTGTTAATACAAGTTATCTAGCATTTTAAAAAAGTTGATCCAATTCTCAAAAAAGAATATTCTTTTACTAGGTGTAATATATGCTAGAGGAAAATAATGCACGTTGCTAAGTATAACAAAGAAAATGAGATACATCTTATATTTTTTCATGGAATAGGTGATAATTATAAAAATGCGTCCAGGTATATACAAGATAGATCTACATATCTCCATAGGTCTAATTTCTACACTCATGCACATAAATACCCAATTGCATTTCAAAACTATATAACTTACGCAATAGCTAGTTTCTTATTTTTAGGAATATCCATATTATCACCCGCTCTGATATTATTTACCAACCCAATGACGTCTAGGACAGCGAATTCAGCAATATTAGCAGCTTTGATTTGCACTTTTTTGTCTATATCAATACTCATGATTCCATTTATAAATAAGAATAAAAGCTTATCTCAGTCTTCGATAAAAAAAATCAATGAATTAATGGACAAGGGTGTAAAACCTGAAAACATCATACTTTTCGGCCATTCCTTTGGAGGAGCAGTTGCATCAGAAGTATTAAAATATTTTACAGACAAAAATATTAAACTTGGAGGCGTTATTTTTACTAGCACTTTCAGCTCTTTTCATAATGCAATAAAGCATTTTCCAATTCCTCAAGCAAAAATTTTAAGTGTACTGCCCTCATGCTTATTGAAAAAGATGCTTAAGGTCCTAAATTTAGATTTTGATATAGTAAGCAATATACAAAAGCTACAAAATGATAATATACCAATAGTAGTCATTAATCATGAAAGAGACACCTTAATACCATATCCTGTACAATTGGCAAAGGCAGTAGATGATCTATTGTTAAATAGAAATTCGATTAAGATCGTTAATCTGAGAGGCTTTACAGATAACCCGCATAACGGAGTTTTATCTAGTTGGCAATTGAGTGAAAATTTGGCTGATCTCATGCCTAATAAAATAATGAATAGATAGTACTTACAAAAAACTGTATATTTTTCGGTAAATTAACTATTCTAAACACATGCAAAAACGTCATATAACTATTTGTTGTGTACTGCTTTTCATAATAGGGGCATTATTTTTGATGCGTCCTATGATTGTTCCGTGTCTAATATCTGTTTTTGTTGCACATCTATTTAACCCGCTAGTAACCAAGTTTGAAAAATATAGAATACCACGTTCATGTTCTGTAGTTTTTATAATACTTACCTTATTGATAGCTTTTATATTAGTTATCACATTTGTTTTACCTATTATATATTTTCAAATTACTTTAATATTAAATTTCTTAGTGAATAAGATACCTTCATTAAAGCTTAAAGTGATTCCTTCTGTGCTAGAATTTCTTAATATAAAAACTGAAGATAGTTTATTTGATCACTTGTCTAAAAATCTAGTAGAAAATTACAGTGATTATATATCTTATTTTATAAATGCTCTTAGCATGGGCAGTAATCTTATAATTCAAGTGCTAAATTCAAGCTTTAATTTGATTTACATGGTATCATTAATAGCTATTACGCTTGTGGTGTTTTTTTATGTATTACGTGATTGGCCTGCAATTGTAGAAAAGGCTAATAAACTAATTCCCATTCTTTACAGAGAAAAAGCTGCAGGTTATTTTTCCAAAGTAGATTTCATTATATCTAATTACCTAAAGGGACAGTTAAACGTATGTATAGTCATGATGATCTTTTACTCCGTGGGCCTTAGCATAATTGGGCTGAAGCATTCTGTAGCTATTGGAATTTTATCAGGAACATTAACATTTATACCCTATATAGGGCCATTATTATACACTATTATCGGATTTTTGAGCGCCATTACTCAATTTAGTGGATGGTTTGAAAGTACTGCTGTCTTGCTATTATTTAGTGTTGGTCAATTAATAGACTCAAGCATATTAGTGCCTTTATTAATAGGAAAAAAAGTTCATATACATCCAACTATCATTATTTTAGGAGTTGTCATATGCACCTCATATTTTGGGTTTATAGGTATATTATTTTTTATTCCAATAATAGGAATGTTCAGTGTATTAGTAGAATATGCAGTCAATAAATATTTTGAAAGTGAGCTTTATAAAAATGGCTAATTAGTTCACAATAAAAAGAAAAAGGACCTCTGATACATTTGAGAGATGCAAGTAAATTTTTATGCAAAAATTATTATCAAAAAGTAGTAATGTAAGAGGCTTTACGTGCAATTAAATTTATTTAGCAATAATCAAGTTGATTATTGCTGGCAAAACTATATCACCTTAGACGAAAATAAGCACGTATATAACTCAATAGTTAACGATTTATCTTGGAAATGCCTGATTCTTTTTGGACCTAACAGCTCTGGAAAAACTCACCTTGCTCATATTTGGCAATCAATAAACAATGCAATTTTTATCAATGTGAATAATTTTGTAAGCGAAATGAGGTATAGCGATGCGTTTATTTTAGAGGATGTACAAAACATTAAAGATGAGGAAATGTTGTTACATTGTTATAATTATATGAAAGAAAATGATAAGAGACTGCTAATCACTTCTTCAATTTCACCAAAAAAGCTTAACTTCAAACTAAGAGATTTAAGCTCCCGAATATTGTCAACTACCAGCGTAAAAATTTTGCCTGCAAGCGAGGAATTATTAAGAATTATGCTAATAAAACGATTTTCAGATAAACAGTTAAAAATTGATTTAAAAGTGATTAATTATATTCTAGCAAGAATAGAACGTTCTTTCCACAGCATTAATAAAATTATAGAAAAAATAGATAGTGAATCCATAGGATCAAATGTAACCATTCCTTTTATTAACACTTTATTAAAAAAAAGTCCCAAGTGATTCCTTCTGCTCAAGACATTTGTTATATATATTAAAGATTTATTAATACCCATACAATAATGAAGTTGAAATCACTATCTCTTTATGTTAAAATTATAATAAATGCTATGATGTAATAAGCATAAACAGACATAGCTAAGGGATATTTTATATGATAGTAAAACTTACTTTACAGGATGTTTTTTATAGATTTGATGTTATAATTGAAATATGGTAAAAATAAGATCAAATTTAAAAAAAAGGTTAAAACAAAGGTTTGTAGTACTTACTTTATTGATAAATGTTTTATTTATCTCATATTTTCTTATAAAAAATACAAAAAATACTTTTAATCAAATTATAGTCAAAGAAATAAATATAGGAGCTGATAATGAAAAATAAACAACCACAAAATAAAAAAGAGGATCTTTACATAACGTATTACATAGATACTTTGGTTTCCGAAAAATCCTCTACACAAAATACTTTGGAAAGTTATCGTTCAGATTTACACCAACTTGAAAAATTTTTATTAGAAGGAGGGACTACCTTAGTTGGTGCAAGTAAAGCTAATATTAAAGATTATGTAAACTTTTTACGTACACAAAAGAAATATAAAACTAGCTCTATATCAAGAAAAATATCTGCTATCAAAAATTTCTATAAGTGCCTATTTAATGATGGAATAATAGATTTTAATCCAGCACCGGCTAATGATAATGAATTAAGAAATCCAAAGGTTTCCCGTCCTTTGCCTAAGTATTTAAGTGTTCAAGAAATATTTTTGCTCATGGAAACAGTAAAAAAATCAGCAAGCGGATCGAATAAAGAGATAAGCAGTAAAAGGCTATGTGCAATTTTAGATATTCTTTACTCTTCCGGGATGCGTGTTTCTGAACTAATCAATATGAAGTTATGTGAAGTATCACATTTAGTAAACAGTAATGGTAAGGAAGGCTACATAATAATAAAGGGAAAAAGTGGCAGAGAAAGGCAAATCTTTTTTAATCAACAAGCATTGCAAAGCCTTAAAGATTATTTATCAATTCGTGACAATCTGCTCCCTAACAACAAAAAATCTGATTGGCTATTCCCAGGTGATAAACCTAATAAACCAATTACAAGGCAAAGAGTTGGTCAATTAATAAAGGAATTAGCAAGAAAGTGCGATATTGATGAAAATAAAATCTCTCCACATGTGATTAGGCATTCTCTTGCTACCCATCTACTGAATAGCGGAGCAAATATTGTGCTGATACAAAAAATTCTTGGCCATACTAATCTTTCTACAACACAAATATATACTCATATTGCTAACGAAAAGTTAAAGGACAAATTAGCTGATTCTCATCCTATTACTCAGATGATCAATAATTAAACTTATTGCTTTTAGTTTTGTAGTAAAGTTAAATTCAAATAAGTTTACGTGTGTTTGTGATTGCAAGTTTATTATTTAATTTACTCCTTATATTATGGGAAGTATTCTATACTTTAATTACTCTCCCTGTAATTTTCTTTCCTGAGTGTGTAATAACCATTTTCCTTGTTTGCTCGGTGAGAGTTGTATTATTCATGTTGCGTTTATTATGTGGCATTAAATATGAAGTGAGGGGAATGGAAAACATTCCTAAGCAACCTTTTATAATTGCATCTAAACACCAATCTCCATTTGAAACATTTATTTTTATACTACTCTTTAGAAAAGCAGTTTTTATTTTAAAACGTGAATTGAAATGGATTCCATTCATTGGTTTGCATCTCATGGCATTAAAAATGATTTTTATTAACCGCTCAGATGGTATTAGTTCTGTGCGTCATATCATGAAATTAGCAAAAGTGTGTATAAAAGAAAATAGAGGCATAATAATATTTCCTGAAGGTACAAGAACAACTATAAACCAAAATATAAAATATCAATCGGGTATTGCTGCTTTATATAGCGTATTATCTGTTCCTGTGTTACCGATTGCTTTAAACACTGGTTTGTTTTGGCCAAAAAGCATACTTTCTCTGAGAAAGAATCCCGGAAAGGCGGTAATAGAAATATTACCTCCCATATATCCTGGGTTAAACAAAAATGAATTCTTGCAAAGTTTAGAAAAAATCATTGAAGAAAGAAGTAGTAGATTAATTGCAGAAAAAACTGATATTGCAAATTAACAAAAAAACTTTATAATTAAAAGAAAAGTACAGGTATTAATATATGGCAAATCATAAGAGTGCTAAAAAAATGATGAAGGTAATAGCAAAGCGTACTTTAGTAAATAAGATGCGAAAAAGCAAAACTCGTACTGCTATTAGAAGATTAGTTGATATAATCAAGTCTGGTGATAAAGAGAATGTTGTCTTGGCATTTCGGAATGCTGAATCCAATTTACACAAATGTGTAAATAAAGGTGTCATTCATAGGAATACCGCTGCGCGTAAAATAAGTCGCTTAAATGCAAAAGTAAAAGCATTGATGACCGCTTAATACGGTTAATGTAAAGTTAGCTGTATTAATATATACTCTTCAGTTTGTATATTCTGTATAAAATTAAGTAGCTTAAGTGATGGATAAAAAAGCATTATTGGAACTAAGTAATGGGTCAAAAATTGATCTGCCCGTATTAAATGGAACAGTAGGTCCTGGCGTGTTAAATATCAAGGATTTATATAAGAAGACAGGATTATTCACTTACGATCCAGGGTTTGTTTCTACAGCTTCATGCTCTTCTACAATTACATTCATTGATGGAGATGAAGGAGTTCTTAAATATAGGGGACATAATATAGCTGATTTGGCAGAGAATAATAATTTTACTGCTGTGATTTATTTATTGCTCTATGGTGAATTACCCAGTTCAGAGCAACACAAAAAATTTCTTCTCAAAATACAAGAATCATCCAAAGTATCAGAGCAAGTTACAAATGTAATCAAAGCATTTCCAAAAACTGCTCACCCTATGTCGATTTTAGTTGCATGTTTTGCAAATTTGTCAGCGTCTTACCATGAAATGCATGGCAACAATGTCAATGGTGAAGATTTAGATTTTGGAATTTCTGCAATAGCAAAAGTTCCTGCAATTGTTGCAATGATTTATAGACATATCAACAATCAGGAATTCATAAATGCTAATAATAAATTAAGTTATAGTGAGAATTTCTTAAATATGATATTTGGCAGTGCTGTTAATAACACCCTTTTTGTAAAAGCTCTGGATAAAATATTTACTCTTCATGCTGATCATGAACAGAATGCTTCTACAGCAGCTGTCAGATTGGTAGGGTCAGCTGGTTCTAATCTATTTGCAAGCCTGTCTGCAGGAGTTGCTACACTTTGGGGTCCAGCACACGGTGGAGCTAATGAGGCAGTTATAAATATGCTAAAAGAGATAGAGCAAAGTGGAGATGTAGATAGATTCATTGAGAAAGCTAAAGATGATAAAGATCCATTTAAGCTAATGGGATTTGGACATCGTGTTTATAAAAACTATGATCCGCGCGCGCTTATATTAAAGGATGCTTGTCATGAGATTTTAAGCAAACTAGAGCAAAACAATGAATTACTTGAAATTGCAAAAAAACTTGAAGAAATAGCTTTAAAGGATGAGTATTTTATTACACGTAAGTTGTATCCAAATGTTGATTTTTACTCAGGTATAATAATGAATGCTATCGGTATCCCTTCAAGTATGTTTACACCCATTTTTGCACTTGCAAGAACCACTGGTTGGGTTGCCCAGTGGTATGAAATGGTAAACGATAAAGAAACCAAGATTTGTAGGCCAAGGCAGCTATACCTTGGCAAATAAACTTTCATTCACAATTCGTCCTCAAATAGTCTAATTTTCTTTAGCTATAAAATACAGCAAATTGATTTTTTACTAGTTGATGTCTGCTTTTTTGCAGAACATTGGTCAGGCTGTGATATAGAAGGTTGGTTAAATGTTGTTTTGGGCTTATTAAAAGAAGATCGTGCTGAAGAAGGGACAAAGCCACTATCTTTAGCCGAATTATCATCTTTAATTCTTTGTGCATCTTCATCATAGTAATTGAGGCCAAGTAATTTTCTTGAGTTTCCAGTATGTGATTTACCTATAACTGAATTCTTAGGTGAATCACCAAAACCACTATCTGCACTTGTATCTGCACTTGGTCCATCCGTCCCTACTTTTTCTTCAGAAGGGGCAAGAGTTTGTGGTTTCATAGCTGGCACACGTGCAGGATCAATGGACAGTTTATAATCCTTATTGATTACAGAGCTCTCTATGATCTTATCCATCACACAGTAAGCAATGTCTGGGTTAGCAAAATCTATTCCATACACTCCTTTACTGCCCAATAGCGATTTCTGTGAAGTCCGACCTTCAAAGCTATTTAATATATCCATACCAAACATATTATTAACGTGATTCACTTCTTCTCTTGTTAAATATCCCTCCTCATTATTATAACTTACAATAGGAATTAAAATTAAATCTTCGTCACTGTTCAAGTAAGAGTCACGCACAATACGATCAACTGGTATGTTTGCTTTACGAAGCAAATCAACCACTGCAAATTTCAGCATGTCAGTAACTCCAATCTCGCCTTTTGGAGTATCAAAACAACGACATGTCAAGTATATTTCATGCCTTACTATGTCTTTGACGAACTTAAGATCATCAAAAACGCCTTTCTTTAAATATACATCATTCCCCTTCTCTTCTAAAAAACCCTTAAATCTTTTAGGACTCTTTTCATAACTTTCCATTCTCGATGAGAATGATTTTACAAAAGATTCTTTTAATTCTCGATCATCAAAGCCCTTACAGTATAAATAAGATTTTCTTTCAAAACTCACATCGTATACATTTTCATTCACATAATCTGGACCTTTAGGATGAACGTCCATAATACGTGCTATTGTAAACCGTATAAGTTCATTAGCTAGCAAATATTTTAGATTACAAACTACCTCTTTTTCAATTGGCACTGAAAACCTATGTCTGCTACTATCTGTAATCCATTTTCCTTGCTTAAAGTTAAAAGGAAAAGAGTCTGTATAAAAAAGATCATTGGCAGCCTCTTCGACAAAAACTTTTTCATCCTCATCTTCATTATCTCCACAAAACTTTCCTACTATACTCTCTCTCATATTTTTCAAGTAGTCTTTGCGCTGACCAATATTCATATCTTTATCAAATGAGAGAACAATATGATCTTTTTCTACAGTGAGATTAGTAATAACAGTCTCATCAGAAAGAAGAACACTATTAAACGCTTTTACTAATTCTCGATTTATTTTACTTTTATTAGGCATAACGCCACCCCCCTAAACTAATATAATTATTTACTGCTGCCCTGACCACTAGATTGATTTTTCTTTCTTTCCTCTTCACGTCTAATCATGTCTCTAAAATCATCTATTTTCTTTGGATCTATTTTGCTCAGATCAATCTTTACTCTCCCTGAATCAGGTACTTTTTTATTTGGATCATTATTGCCATGCATATCAACCTCTAAATTAAATTATTATGTAATGAGTATATTAAGAATCAACTACTAGCACAAGCAGTTTTTTAACATAAATTTTATTCACCATTTTTATACTCCTGGATTCCAGACTGGGATGACAAGAGAAGAAGTACTGGAATAACAACTTTTTAAATTAAGTTTTCTGGATCCCAGTGTCAGCTACTTGGATGACAAGAGAGAGAGCTACTTGTCCGCCATGTCATTCCAGCACTTGATGCTGGAATCCAGATGAAAAACCAGTGTCACGCACTGGGATGACATGTAATAGTTTAGACTTGATCTGACAGGCATGAATTAACTGACA
>NZ_JAFEVF010000009.1:22675-35043 GCF_048054115.1 Wolbachia endosymbiont of Nasonia vitripennis
TGTCAGTTAATTCATGCCTGTCAGATCAAGTCTAAACTATTACAAGTTGATAAATCTATGTTACCTTCAATAAATCCTTTAATCCTCTCTTCATCTACTGTATTTGTGCCAAATGTATCAATGTAAAATGAAGTAGGTTTTGAAACACCAATTGCATAAGAAAGCTGTACAAGGCAACGTTTAGCCAAGCCGGCAAAAACAATATTTTTAGCAAGGTATCTCGCCATATAAGCTGCGGATCTATCAACTTTTGTTGCATCTTTTCCAGAAAATGCTCCTCCACCATGTGGAATATAGCCTCCATAACTATCAACCATAATTTTTCGTCCGGTTAAACCACAATCACCAACTGGTCCACCGATAACAAATCTACCTGTTGGATTGACTAAGAGATTTTCTTTAGGGCACATCCACCCTTCAGGTAAAGATGAAGCTATGTAAGGATAAATTATTTCCTTCACTTTCGATTGACTCAGATCCTCAAGATGCTGTATTGAAACAACAATACTTTCAGCACGCACTGGAAGGTTATTCTCATACGCCAAAGTGATTTGCGATTTTGCATCCGGACCAAGCTTTACCTCTTTGACCATACTCATGATATTTCTCAGAATCGAGTGTGCATAAAAAATGGGTGCTGGCATGAGGCTTTCTGTCTCTATTGTTGCATAGCCATACATTATGCCCTGATCCCCAGCACCTTGATCCACACCTATTGCAATGTCATTTGATTGTTCATGTAGTAATATATTTACTTTCACTGTTTCCCAGTGGAAACCATCATGCTCATAACCAATATCTTTTATTGTATTCCGTACAATACTTTCAATCTTGCTATTTTCAATGTTCGGCCCAAATACTTCCCCAGCTATAATAACATTATCTTTAGTAACTAAAGTCTCTATTGCAGTACGAGAGGAAGAGTCATTAAAAAGGTATTCGTCAAGTATTGCATCTGAAATCTGGTCTGCTACTTTGTCTGGATGACCGGCTGCTACTGATTCACTGGTTACTGAATTCTTATGTAAAACCATCGCTTAGTTACACGATATCAAAACTATTGCAAATTTAAATGGTGGGTCTGGGAAGAGTTGAACCTCCGACCTCACGCTTATCAGGCGTGCGCTCTAACCACCTGAGCTACAGACCCGTATCTATTCAAGCCAAGGCTTGCATATCATCTGTAGGCACAACATCAATAAACGTCTTTTTATTTGCTGATTTTCTAAAACTCACCCAGCCTTTCGTTTTAGCAAAAATCGTATGATCTTTACCCATACCAACATTCTTTCCAGGATGAAATTTTGTACCTCTTTGACGTACAATTATGTTACCTGGAATAACCTCACCATTCTTCTTTATCCCGAGCCGACGCCCTGCCGAATCTCTACCATTACAGGAACTACCACCTGATTTTTTAGTTGCCATATCTTACCTCTTACTTTTGAAGACTAATTTCATTGATACGAAGAACAGTAATATACTGCCTATGACCATTTTTCCTACGGTAATTTTTTCTTCTCTTTTTCTTAAAGATTATAATTTTTTTATCTCTACACTGCTCCAGTACTTCAGCTTTAACAACAGCATTAGATGAACAAGATAAGCCATTGTTTGAAACACAAATCACTTTATTGATTTCCACTTCCTCTTTTTCTTCAGCTTGTAATCTTTCTACTTTAATTATGCTGCCTTTTTTTACTAAATACTGCTTTCCACCAGTTTCGATTACTGCAAACATGACAAATATCAATTATTGTTATTAACACTAATCGTAAATGATGTTACACATACTGTCAATATAAATAAAAACATGAAATACTTCTACCTTTATCTGCTTTTCCTCGTGGAGAGTAGTCAAGTTTTAAAACTTGACTACTCTCAAGTTCTCTTAGTCTCATGAAAACTTTACGACGTTAACAAAAACTCAAGCTTTCACTAAAAATATTCAATCGGAGCTTATAAATTAAAACTCATTCCAAGTTCAAACCCATGAGAAAAATTACTGAACTTGTGAAGTTTATAGCCAGCGAAAACATTCGTTCTCTCAGAAAGTGGAAGATTAATACCAGCACCTATCTGGTAGGAAAAAACTTTTCTACGTCTGGCTGTTGACCTTGCTGTGCTGGTAGAGATACTTTAGCGCCACCTCCTACACCAAAAGTAACATAAGGAGTAATATCCGTACTTTCAAATTTATAATGATAATGAAGCTTTGCCATGAATCCTAGCTCTGCAAAAGATCCTCCAAAAAAAACAGATTTGACTACAGGACCAGCTGAAATTTTTATGCTATCTGTATAATGATAGCCAAGATCATAATTAACACCAAGATTGCCATATGACGACGAAGTATAGATTCTATCTCTAATCCAGTCAACTCCAAAAGACGGTGCTGACAGAGAACAGCAGACTACTAAAGTAAGTAATTTTTTCATTTTTACCCTCTAACCATGAATATACGCATATATACTCACAGAAAAGTTAAAAATTACATAACTTACATAATAAAATCGGAATCACTTTCTTAGCTACTTGCCTTTCTCTTGCAATTGCCAAACTTCTCTTTGTCACATTTTGTTACCTACTGCAATCATCATTTTAGCCTATATCACTTGCTTTTTTTCAACAAAAATTCAAACCAGACTTCACTAAAAACATTCAATCGGAGCTTACAAATTAAAACTCATTCCAAATTCAACCCCATGCGAAAGTTCATGGAACTTTTGCAGCTTGTAGCCAGCAAAAACACTTGTTCTCTCAGAAAGTGGAAGATTAATACCAGAACCTATTTGATAAGAAAAAAATTCTTCTACGTCTGGCCCTTGATTTTCTGAAAGAGGAATTTTAGCAACTCCTCCTACACCAAAAGTAACATAAGGAGTAATATCTGTATTTTCAAATTTATAATGATAATGAAGCTTTGTCATAAGTCCCGCGTCTAAAATCCCTTCACTCATAACAAGTTTAACTGCAGGACCAAATGAAATTTTAATGCTATCTGTACAATGATAACCAAGATCATAATTAATACCAAGCATGCCATACGACGAAGAGGTGTAGGTTCTATCTTTAACCCAATCAACTCCAAAAGATGGTACTGACAAAGAACAGCAGGCCAACAAAGTAAGTAACTTTTTCATTTTTATCCTCCAAAGATTAATATATGCATATACAAGCATATAAATATTAAAAATAGTATAAATTGCAAGTAAAAAATTGGAATTATTTTATTTTTTTTGTTATTTGTCTTTCTCTTGCAATTGCAAATTGGCATATCTTTCACTATCTGCTGCAATCAGCATTTGAGTCTACATCACTTACTTTCGCTTCAATATAATTTCCCACTAGCCTTTACTAAAAATATTCAATCAGAGTTTATAAATTAAAACTCACTCCTAGCTCAATTCCATGGAAAATTTTATGAAACCTTTGCAATTTGTAGCCAGCAAAAACACTTGTTCTTTCAGAAAGTGGAAGATTAATACCAGAACCTATTTGATAAGAAAAAAATTCATCATTGACTACAGCTTTGAAAGCCTCTCCAAGTAGAGCACTTATGTTTTCACCTATACTATCAGCTCTACCTACATTAGGTTTAGCCTTCATTGTACGCACTATAACAGCACCAACACCAGCAGTAATATAAGGAGTAATACCCGTATTTTCAAATTTGTGATGATAATGAAGCTTTGCCATAAGCCCCACCACTGCTCCAAATTCTTCATCAAGAGTAGGTTTGATTAGAGAATTAATAATAGGTTTGATTACATAGCCAACTGAAATTTTAACGCTATCTGTATAGTGAAAACCAACGTCATAATTAACACCAAGTCGGCTATATGACAAAGAAGTATAAATTCTATCTTTAATCCAATCAACTCCAAAAGATGGTACTGAAAGAGAACAACAAACCAACAAGGTAAATAATTTTTTCATTTTTATCTAAGATCTCAGCATATGCATATATAAGCATAACCATCAAGAAAAAAATTGGAATTATTTTATTTTTTTAGTTACTTGCCTTTCTCTTGCAATTGCAAGACTTCCCTTTGGCACATCTTTCACTATAACGCTACCTGCTGCAATGACAGAGTCATCATGCACATTAAGCGGTGCAATTAATGAACTATTGGCACCAATAAAACAATTGCTTCCAATATTTGTTTTACGTTTCTTTTTACCATCATAATTACAAACAACAGTACCTGCACCTATGTTACTCCCCTGCCCTACCTGAGTATTTCCTATATAACTTAAATGCTTTATCTTAGTATTTATACCTATATCACTTGCTTTTGTTTCAACAAAATTACCTATGATTGCACCATCACCTATTGTTGTATTTTCACATTTGGCAAATGGACCAACCCTAACACCAGATCCTATTTTTACTCCAGGACCAAAAAAAACGTATGGGTAAACAATCGAATCCATACCAATTTGCGTATCAAGAGAGAAGAAAACAGTTTCTGGAGCAACAAGCGTTACTCCAGAGTTAGTGAAAAACTTTCTTTTTTCTTCTTGAAAGTAAAACTCGGCCGTTGCAAGGTCATTCCTATTATTTATGCCAGTTGCCTCCTCCTCATCAGCAATAACATAGCCGACATTTAAATTACTCTTTACTGCAATGGCAACGATATCGGTCAAGTAATATTCATGAGCTTGGTTATTACACTCTATTTTCTCCACCAATTCACGTAGATTCTTTTCATGTGCAACCATTATTCCGGCATTAGCAAGAAATTCCTCATCATTATTTCTACCATTTTGTGCTTCTACGATTTCTCTTAGGGAACCGTTCTCAATAATTAGTCTACCGTATCCTTTATTATTAGTTTTAAACCCAAGACAAACTAAAGCATTGCTCTCTCCTAAGCAGCTTATCATTTTAGTTATTGTGCTGCTTTTTATTAGTGGAGTATCCCCATACTGCACAACAACTATATCTGACAATTCTTTCAGGTTTCTCATTGCAATTTTGACTGCATCCCCTGTACCGAGCGTTGACTCTTGTGTAATTAGTTTTATACCCTCAAAGCATTTCAGCCTTTGAGTTAAAGGCAAATCGACTACAATAACTATTTTTTCAGGATTCAGCTGCTTTGCATTGTAAATGACATGCTCAAGCATGGAGAAATTACCTATTTTGTGCAGAACCTTAGGCAAGCTTGAATTCATTCGTTTACCATGCCCAGCAGCAAGTACAACAAATGTATAAGATTTATTTGTCACTTATCTTAAAGACGAAAAATGAAAACCATAATGGTTGAGCCAACTAACTCTATTGTCGTAAAAGCTCCTTAGATCACTAATTTGATATTTCAGCATTGCTAGCCTTTCTATACCAATCCCAAATGCAAAGCCACTATATTTAGTATGGTCTATTCCAACATTTTTAAAGACATTTGGATGCACCATACCACATCCAAGTACTTCAATCCATTTACTACCTTTATAACTTATGTCCACTTCTGCAGAAGGCTCAGTAAAAGGAAAAAAACTATTACGAAAGCGTATTTTTAGACCTTTATCTCCGAAAAATTTACTAAGGAAGCGATGAATAGTAAATTTTAATTGGCCCATATTGACATTTTCATTAACATAAAGCCCTTCTATCTGATGAAACATAGGAGTGTGAGTTGCATCAAAGTCATTTCTGTATACCCTGCCTGCAGCCACTATTTTAATTGGAAAAGCTTTTGTCTTTTCCATAGTTCTAATCTGCACAGATGAGGTATGAGTGCGCAGCACCATTCTTTTATCGTTTATTTTATTCTTTAAGTAGAAGGTATCTTGCTCCTCTCGCGCAGGATGATGACTTGGAGTATTTAGCGCATCAAACACGTGAAATTCATCTTCAATATCAGGACCATCAACTGCTTTGAAGCCCATATGTGCAAAAATGAGCTTTACTTCACTTATAACTTTGCTCAGTGGATGAATCTTGCCAATTCTTTCTGGTCTGACAGGCAGTGTGATATCAACTGCTTCATTTTGCAGTTTTAACTTAACTTCTTTATCTTTTAGTTCATTTTCTTTGCTTGTTATAAGCTGGTCTATCTTATTGCGTAAAACATTAATCACTGCACCTAGGTCGCGTTTTTCTCCTGCATCATCTATATTCTTTAAGTCATCGAAATAAGCCTTTATTAGACCCTTTCTCCCCAAGTATGACAACCTAACTTTTTCTAAATCTTGCAAAGAAGCAGCATTTTCAATCTCAGAAACTGCCTTATCTTCAAGTAAAGGTATTTCACTTATTAGCTCTTTATTCACCTTAAAAACGCTAGCTTAAACTTTCATTATAGTGAAATCTTTAATATCATCAATAAAACTATTCGCATAAAAAGTTGTCATCAGAGTAGCTGATCTCTATGATGGTATCATTAAAATTGCCCCTATCCGAGTGTTTCCTTCTTCTGTCATTCCAGTGCTCCGACACTGGAATCCAGCCTTTACTTAACAATAAAAACTTAGCATAACTTTCGTGCTCAAAAAATTCCTGAATTCCAGCATCAAGTGCTGGAATGACATCTCTATAGGACTCCTAACTAATCCAAAATATTAAGAAATTCACCAAGCAAAAAAAAGGCAAAAGAATCTCCCAGTAGTGAGTTTTATAATGTAAATTGATAATGTGCTAACAAGCGTGTTTTGGCTGAAGTAGAAAAAATTTAAAAAACATGCAGCCGCTATAATTTTATGTAATTTGCCAATAAATATCTGAGTTTTTTTACTGAATTTTGTCATTGAATCTGCGCAGATCAAAAACAAGGATAAATACTCTTATTGTCATGATAAGGAAACTGATGAGGTTTGTAAAGTAACTTCTTCTGCTCTTATTGAATCCAACGCGCCGCTGTTATGCAAGGGTGCTATAATTATTAATTTATTGACTAATTATGTTTTTTATTTCACTCTACATTAAAAAATTTACTCATGCATAGTAGTAACATAGAAACTAAGAAAAAATACGAAATTGAGGGTTTACCTAAGTTTTTTAAGGATAGATCTAAAAAAATAAGTAAGGCATTTTCTAATGAAGTACTGGAGATTAGCACCATTCGCTCAAGAAGTGTTGTAAGTGATACACAAGAGTTTTCATTTAAGCTCAAGCTGCTAACAGAGGTAAACCCTAATACAATATTACCTCAAATAAAACATTTAATTGACTTTTTTAAAATCTGCCTTTCTCAGGAGAAAAACTTCACAGCCAATATAAAAGTACCAAAAGAAAGTGAAGAACTATACAACAACCACCATAAAGCGAATAAAACTGTAGAAGAATTCATAAGTAATGCTTCAATTCAAATCCTTCTGCAGGGCATAACGATAACGCTAAAAACAGACAAAAACATCAATCTAGATAGCTTGCAACAAATCGAGGCACTCTTAAATGAGAAGCTAAAACATGTAGAAAAAGCTAAAAGCGAGGAGCAAAGTCAAGATACGTTACAAGCAGAAGAAACTGAAAATAAAAACGAAAATGTGGTTGAAAAAGGGAACACGCAAGGCAACCAAATTGTGCAAGGTTCGTTTGGCTACAATATAGTAAGTAACAGAAAGCAAATTACACGCGCACCAGTAATTGTTGCTGCAATGCATGAAAATATTTCCTGGTTTAGGTCTCTTTTTCAGCCATTCAATTTTTTTAATACGGCACAATTCTTTTTCCCACAACTGCCCAAATTTTCTATACAGAGTAACAATATGCCACCTGGTGTTATTCCAGCACTTGACCAAAAAGAAAAAGAACCAGTGTTAGACACTCGGATAACAGAGGGTAGTATAGGAAATTTAGTCCCTCAAGAAACAGAGCGGGATATAGGTCAAATTAGGTCACACACAGATTATTTTAAGGCTAATAGAAAAAAGAAGTCAAAAAAGCAGGCTAAAGAATTATTGCAAGAAGAAAAACAATCAATCATAAAACAAGCTCAAATTGATGCTAGAGTAGCTATGATAGATAATTTGGCTGAGCACAAGGGAAAAAAACTCGATGAAATATTTATTGAAGTGATGAATGGATACAAAAATCAAGATCCAGAAATATTTCACAATATTTCCAACTCAGTGTTTAATATTGTTTACTTTCAAGATAAACAATTACATGAAGTATTAGAACCAGATGAGATATCAGAAGTGCTAGAGGTACTCAAAAGGCCACAAACCCCTAATAATTCACTTTTAGGTAAAGAATATTTACAAAAGCAAGTATATAGAAAAAAAGAGCAGTTGATTAAATTAGTTTCAGGCCAACCTTCTCCACAGCCTAAAAATGTTTCTCATGAAATTTTACCAAGCAAAGCTGTAGACCATTTACCAAAAACAAATGAAGCTAAAACTCGATTGCCTACTAATATTAGGCTCAAATCACCATTAAAAGCTATGTTTTCTTCGAAAGAGACTTATTTTTGTCTATTTTTAGTAGCAGCTTCTATATCAGCACTCTGCCTATGGCACTTGCCGCTGGGAAAAGTGTCAATTTTAAAGGAATTGGTGCCAACAGAAAAAAGGGAAAGTATCGGTCTAACATTAAACATAGGGTTACCAATATTAATTACACTGTGCGTTTTGAACCTGGCTTACTTTCTATATTCTGAATATTCTGTAGAATCTATTGAGCAGATAAGTAAAAAAGATCTTCCTTTGCGCACCTAACAAATAAGATCTTTTGTGATATAATTATTTATTTTATTGCATGTTTAAAGGAATTATCAAAGATATTGGCACTATAACTGATATCACTATCCACCCTAACTCTGATCAAATCTTCCATATTGAGACACAAAATTTATCCTCTATAAACAAAGGAGATTCAATATCCTGCTCCGGAGTGTGTTTAACTGTTGTCAACATAATGAGCAATGTATTCACAGTTCAAGTATCTCAAGAAACCATGAAGGTTTCTAACTTAAATACGTGGAAAACAGGGAAAAAAATAAACCTAGAACAAGCAATGAAACTGAGTGACAGAATTGACGGCCACTTGGTTCAGGGTCATGTGGATGACACAACAGAAATTTTAACAATCAATCAAAATTTAGAATCTCATGAAATCAGACTATCATGCCCACAAGAATTAATTAAATTTGTTGCAAAAAAAGGTTCTGTAACGCTAGATGGAGTTTCCCTTACAGTAAATTCAGTTGTCGATCAAGAATTCACTGTGAATATCATTCCCTATACATGGAAAAACACAACTTTTCAGCATAATAAAATAGGTAATTACCTAAATTTAGAAGTTGATATGATTGCTCGGTACTTAGACCAGCTGATAAAATATCAACACAATTAATTTTACAACTTTGTTATTTACAACTATTATATCTTGAAAATCATATAGATACAAAATATGTTTTTCGATAGCCTAATTATCTTTATTATTGTCTTGTGTGTAATAATATCGATAACTAGAGGTTTTATAAAAGAGCTATGTGCATTAATGTTCTTGCTCTTATCAGTCTTTTTGACAGCTAGTTACTATGATTTTTTTATTATAAATTATAGTAAGTATTTTGACTCTAAAGTTACACAAAACATACTTTCTACAATCTCTGTATTTATCATACTTAATCTTACATTCATGACAATGAATAACTGGCTAATGTACATATTATCACCTATAAGGTTGGGATTAATGGATAGAGTTACTGGAATCTTTGTCGGAGCACTCAGAGGAATATTGCTTTCTTATGTACTATTTTTTGCTGTGCACTTATATTGCCACACAGTATATGATAAAAAAGAGGGAGAGTCTAAAATAGACGCAGAAGACATATTGCCCAATTGGATAATAAATTCACACTCTTATCAGGCTTTATTTGTGACAACAGAAGAAGTAATTAACATGTATGTACCAGAGTCATTGATACTAAAAATAAAAGAGATCGGTGAGGAAATGATTGATCAAGAAAAACCTCAAAACAATAAAGAAAAGTGAGTGTTGATTTTCTATAGCTAAACTATCCTAGACAGCTATTATCCACAGCAATTCGCTATAGGTTACCAATTCCTATTACTAATCAAACAAAACTGCAAACATTGACGAATAAGTAAATCATCAAAAAAATTTAAATGTATAATTTTAGTTCATCAATGTAATACAACAAAACTTTTTTAGTGAATTCAAAATCTTCTAAGGTATTTCCTTCACATCTTGCTGTTATGCAGTTTTGCGTATTTGATACTCTAAGAAGCCACCAACCTTTATCATCAGTTACCTTAATTCCATCAAGCTCTGAAAATACAATGTTTTGCTGCTTTAGTGTCTCCTTTATTGATTCAATTATTTGAAATTTTTTCTCATCCTTCACTACAATTTTCACTTCATGAGTGATATATAACTTTGGTAAATCTTTAATCATCTCAGATAGGCTTTGGTTTTTCTTAAGTAAAATGTCAATGGCTTTAATAGCAGAATATAGTCCATCATCAAAACCTAGCTCAGAAAAGAAAAAATGTCCACTCAGTTCACCGGCAAACTTTGCTCCTTCTTCTACCATCTTTTTCTTAACTAGTGAGTGTCCAGTGGCACAGGTAATTATTTGCCCTCCTAATTTGCTAACGAAATCATGCACTTTCATACTCATTTTTACGTTGGCAATAACCTTGCTTTTTGGGTGTTCCGCCAATACTTCACGTGAAAAAATCATAAACAAGTGATCATTGGAAACAACATTACCTTTATTATCAATCAAGCGTACCCTATCACCATCACCATCAAGTGCAATACCAAGATCACATTTATCTTTCTTGACAATATCTATTAACTGAGCAAGATTTTTCTCTTCTATGGGATCTGGGTCATGCAGTGGAAACGTTCCATCTATAAAGCTATTGGTTACGATGTGTATATGATCTGGTAAAATCTTTTCAATATACCTTACAATTGTTGGGCTATTGCCAAAATCCCAAGCTATTTTTAGTTTTTGTGTAGCGTTATTCTTGAGCGCATTTTTTAATATGTTAACGTACTCACTATATATATTCGTGTTAATTAAGCTTCCAATTTTCGTGCTGTTTTTAATTGTATTGCCTATAATTTCCTTCATTTCTTGATCTGAGTAAACTTTTTTACTACTGAAAAATTTAAAGCCGTTATATTCTCTGGGATTATGAGAAGCAGTGATCATAATCCCAAGATCTGCCTGCATTGTTGCAGCGTAGAGCATAGGTGAAGAACAGAGCCCAACGCGTATAACATTCGCACCGGATAAAATCAAGCCTCTGATTAATTCTTTTTCTATGCTTGGTGAATCTATCCTGCTGTCATAGCCTACACAAACGTTAGCTGCAGTTTGACCAAATTTTCTGCCTATTTCATACCCATCACTGATCTGCAGGTCTCTGCCTACCACACCTCTAATATCGTATTTTCTTATAATAGTATTGTCCATACTGCACTTCTTGGAGTGGTTAATATATAACATTCCCGCCAAATACTCAAGTTTATTTAACTATAAGATTAGTTGATTTTTTAAGAAAATATGCTAATATTATAATATAGTTCTCTAAAAATAGAAATTATGCTAAAAGAAAACTTATTTATAGCTGAAAATCAAGGTTTAGATGTAGATGAGCAAAAGAAAAATGATATTTTAAGTTTCATTAAATCTTGCAAAAATTTTCAGGATTTTATCAGAAAACTAGAAGAAGAAAATTTAATCTGGTACTTTATTGGTCCTTTACACAAAGATGAGAACATTAAAGAACAGGTAAGTTCAAAGTGGAAAGAGGAGTTTCAAAAGTTTGAGCAATCAATAAATGCAACACATAAAAAATTCGCAGAATCTCTACCAAGTGAAAATTTCTTAGTATATACAACACAAGATAATGAATTTAAAATTAGATTTGAAAATAAAGAAAAACCAATAGAGATTAGCACCCTTTTAAAAGCCAGTGACGAAGGCAAGGTTTATAACCTATCTTTAGGGAAAGATAGTCAAATAACTGCAACCAAAAAAGGCAGCGAAAGGCACTATGATTTTACTGGTTCAAGCTCATGTGAGATGACCATTAACTGGCAAGCTAAGGATTCTAAAGGCAATAGCATAGATTGTAGCATGACTGTAGAAGTAAGTTCTAAGGGCATAAAAAGAGTGATTGATGAACCAAAATTTGGAGAAATAACTGACCCAGAAGAGGTATTAAAATTAGTTGAGCAGAATAAAGAAGTTTTTATCAACGGAAAAACTCTGCATCAAGCTTTTACTGACATGGGCAAAAGTGTGAACGAGCAGCAAACACCAGCAGAGGAAACATTTACAAAAGATTCACCACAGTCAGCTACACCAAGTAGCAGTGGATATTCTTCTCTTAATTGTAATAGTTTAGACTTGATCTGACAGGCATGAATTAACTGA
>NZ_JAFEVF010000010.1:0-34120 GCF_048054115.1 Wolbachia endosymbiont of Nasonia vitripennis
TTCTGTCAGTTAATTCATGCCTGTCAGATCAAATCTAAACTATTACATTTCCTAATTGCTTTGCAAGTTCTAGCAATCCCAACTTTGGTTTTAGTATTTTTTCTTGTGTTGTATTCATATCTGACACTCCTTTAAAACTTGTCTATATTTTTATCTTACTTTGTTTGCTTGTCAGATCAAGTCTAAACTATTATACAATATTATTGCTGGTATTGTAAATCTTAAGCACGCCTTTTAGTTAACCTTCATTTTAGTCACCCTCCTTTCCTTCTTTTTATCGCTTGATTCGCAGCAGGTCTTTTGCGGAATGGAAGCTTTTAAACCCAAGCATTGGCTTTATTAGTTTTTTGATAAATCTATCAACAATATTATTTAGATATTTTATTTGAAGAACTGTAATCTTCAGAAATTTCTGCATTCAAATCATCAAGAGCAGCAGTATTACTGCCGCTTTTATCAATTACAATTTTCTCAGGAAGATAGTTACTCCTGAAGGCTTTACGAAAGAATGCAAGTGCTGCAGACTTGTCTCTACTAACACACAAGAGGAAGTCTACAGTATATAAATAAACCCATTTACCGTTTAATTTAATGTAAGTCTCTCCAACTACTACCAACCTGCTTCTTTCTTTTCCTTACTGCCTCATCTATCAGTGGTGATAACCCACCTTTGTAACGTAGCATTTTGCTCCCCTTATACTCATCATTTCTTCCAAATCTCGATAGCTCAAAGAGAATCGACATTTCATGTATACAGATAACATCCGCTGAAAAGCTAAATCCTTTGAAATATGGCAACAATTTTTGATTGATACGAAACATCTTTGCTTTTTTTTAGACAATTATATCATTCTTCTTTCTACTTCCCTACAAATGCGACAGAACCCTAAAAAAGGTGGTAGTTTAACCTACCATCTCCTCTGGTTTCACTATCCTTTCAAACTCCTCCTCAGTGAGCAGTTGAAGTTTTGCTGCTGCTTCTTTTAGAGTGATATTTTCTTTATAAGCAAGCTTCGCTATTTTTGCTGCATTGTCATATCCTATATGCGTATTTAATATAGTAACTAGCATTAACGACTGATTTAGTAAATCCTTTATTCTTTCTTCGTTTGCTTTAATATCAACTACGCATTTCTCTGCAAAATTTAAACTTGTATCAGCTAAAAGTCTTATAGACTGCAAAACATTGTAAATTATCACCGGCTTAAACACGTTCAATTCAAAGTGACCATTTGAGCCACCAATTGTCACTGCAACATGATTTCCCATAACTTGAGCACATACCATAGTCACTGCTTCGCATTGAGTTGGATTCACCTTACCCGGCATGATTGAAGAGCCAGGCTCATTTTCTGGTAACATTATTTCTCCAATTCCACATCTTGGACCAGAACCAAGTAACCTTATATCATTTGCAATTTTCATCAAGCTTACTGCTACTGTATTGAGTGCTCCACTGAGCTCAACTAAAGCATCATTTGCTGCTAGTGCTTCAAACTTATTTTTTGCTGAAATAAATGGAAAATTAGTGATTTTTGCCACTTCTTTAGCAAAATCCTCAGCAAAACCCTTTTTAGTATTGATTCCCGTGCCAACTGCAGTGCCACCTTGTGCAAGTTCATATACATTGCTTAGAGTTGACTTTACTCTCTCTATTCCCTTTTTAATCTGAACTGCATAGCCAGAAAATTCCTGCCCAAGTGTTAGAGGAGTTGCATCTTGCAGATGAGTACGCCCTACTTTTATTATATCTTTAAATTCATGAACCTTATTATTTAGCGCTTTATATAATTCTTCAAGATTGGGAATAAGCAAGCGGTCTATTTGTTCTGCTACTGCTATATGCATTGCTGTTGGAAAAGTGTCATTTGATGACTGACCACAGTTTACATGATCATTTGGATGCACTGGAGATTTACTACCTAAATCACCGCCCAAAATTTCTATTGCACGATTGCTGATCACTTCATTCACATTCATATTGGTCTGCGTCCCAGACCCGGTTTGCCAAACAACAAGTGGAAATTGATTATTAAATTTACCGTCTATTATTTCCTTTGCAGCTGAGCAGATTGCATCCCCTACTCTATTATCTATGCTACCCTGCTTCATGTTAACACGTGCTGCTGCAAGTTTTACTATTGCTAGCGCTTTAATCAGGGGCTCTGGCATTTTCTCTGTACCAATTTTGAAATTTTCCAAAGAACGCTGAGTCTGCGCTCCCCAGTAATGTTCACTTGGTACTTTTACTTCTCCTAAGCTATCTGATTCTATTCTAACTTTTTTATCCATATTTCCTCATTCTAGTGTTTGACATTACCTACATATATGATTAGTTAAATCAAATTGTATTTCAGTGTCAAGTTGAGACATTTTTAGTGAAGACCTTAGAAAACTTTCAAGCCATATCTTTTGCTTCTATTATTTTTTTATTGTTATTAAGGCAATCATGCAACCTTAAGCAATAAACCTACTTTCACTCTCTATAAGGCTATTCTACTTAGAGCTTGAATAGTGAAAACATCTTTAAGCGCAGAAGCTATACCTGTGTTTGCTTTCTCTTTTTTTACTTCTACAACTGTATAACCAAAAATTGCACCTAACGCTAGACTAATGGTAGCTGATGCTGCACAAACTGCAATCGCTGCTCCCGCAGAACATGATATTGTCATACCTGCAACATAACCTATTGCACCACTCACGCCAATGCAGACGTATTTCTTCCGCAGTTCTTTTTGTATGTAACCTTTCAGATATTCTTTTACATCTAAATGCCCGTTTCTAGTAGCATAATTCAGAGCAGTGTTTTCATAGCCATCTTTCACATTAACATTTGCTTTTGCTGTTTCTATCAGGTACTTTACTACCTCTAAATAGCCACTTCCAGCAGCCCACATTAGAGCAGTTCTTCCATAGTGATCTGTTGAATTAATATCTTCTTTCTGTTTTTCTATCAGGTATCTTACTGTTTCTAATTGACCATTTTTGGCAGCTGAAAATAATCCTGCATGATTGTTAATCATTTGTGCAAATGATAATGTTTTTAGTTTAGGGGGTTGTAACTCTTGAGTATTAAAGTTTAATTGTGCTGGAACAATTTCTACTTCAAGCTCTACATGTTCTCTTGTGAAACGATCAAGTAGCCTTTCTACCTGATCAATTGTTTGAATTCTTACCTTATAATACCGCGATAAAGAATTGATTATTTCCCTGTTGTTAAGAACAAATATCACTAATTCTATTTTACCTGTTAAATCTTTAGCATAGATTGAGTATTCTATATTTAATCTATCTTGTGAAATATTTCGTATTGTCTCACTCTCTGTCCAAATTCTTACCTGTTCATTAATTCTCTTACTTACAAGAAAATTATATAATTCACTATCTTCTTCCTTCATTTTATTGAGCTCATCCTTACAGTCATACCAATAAGATGATAACTCTGGTATACAAGTAGGAAGAGGCAAGCGAGGTATTGACATATCAAGATTAGCTATTAAATGATATCTAGTTAGAAGCTTTGCTATCTCCGTATGGCCATTTACAATAGCATATGTTAGGGCAGAGAATTGACCTTTACGTTTCACATTTAAATCAGCTCCATTTGCTATTAGAAGTTGTACTACCTCAAGATGACCATGGGCAGCAGCATGAATTAGAGCAGTTATGTTTCCCGGAGATTCTGCATTAACATTTGCTCCCTCTTCTATCAAGTATTGTAATATCTCTAGTTGACCATTGTCAGCAGCCCATATTAAAGCAGTTCTCCCATAATCATCATCTATTGTATTAATAATTGCTCCACCCTGTATAGCTTGCTGAACAAAATCTAGCTGTCCTTTTTTAGCAGCATCAATTAGCTGCGCATTTAGCTGTTTTTGTGATGGCATATACCCCTCCTAAAATAAATATACAATTTAAAGCTATTTTAGCCACTATTCAAGTTTTAATGGCTAAAATTGATTGAATCACTTTTTAGTGTTTTTTTATGGTTGTTTGAGTCTAGCAAAGATGAGTCTATATCACAATCTAGTAATTCTCCTACTGCACTTAGTAAACCAGCTGTACAACCAGCTATTTTGATCTGGATGAGAGGAGATATAATTTATAACCACTCCCCTATCCTTTCTAGTTGTTTGTAGATGTTAAATCTCAGGAATTTATCAAAATAAGGAGAGGCAATGAAGGGAGTAGTATCTCTTAAATAATTAGATAAGAAATCTGGTAGAATATTCTGAAATTCATGCATTTTTTGTCTATAATCTTTCAAAGCAATAACCTTTATTTTATCATAATCAAGTTTCCAATAAGCAAGCTCCGAGACTTCTTTTTTTGTTGTGTATTCCACTGCTAAAGCTTGTAAAATTAATTGCGGGAAAAATCCTGACATAACTTCCTCATTGGAAGGTGGTGAACCAAGTTTATAGTCTATAATTGCTACTTGCCCACCTGGTAGATACTCAACTCTATCACATCTTGCTGTCAATAAAATTTCTTCTGTCATTCGAGTATCTGACCAGCTCTTATTACACAATTGTCTGGTGTGTTCATTTGCAATCAAATTTTCTGGATCCAAGTAGTCAAGCACTGGGATGACACCCTTATTCTTAGTGGAAGTTGTACAGCATCCGCGCAGTTGTGTGTCACGCGCTGGAATATGAAATATCGGATAGGAAAAGCTCTTCTCCAACTCAACTTGATTGTTTCCAGTCCTATCAAACTCAACAAAAGATTGAATTATCCTCTGCAACCTTACCCACCACATATTTGAAAAGTGGAATCGATTAGACGAGAATATTTCTCGTGCAATACTCATCAGCGACTTTTCGTTGCGTAAATATCTTGCAAAAATATTGTGTACCATAGTGCCAAACTCCAATATCGATGGCTTAAAATTTAAGTCTTTCAACTGTCTAAGGTTCAGTATGTATTCAACATAAAATGAATAAGGGTTACGAATCAGTTTTTCTACCGCACTGCAAGACATCACTTGCATTTTTTCTTCTCTGACTTTGGCTTGAGGTTTTGGCATAGGCTGAGTACATGGAACAATGCACTCAGGTGTATTTAATATTCTTAGCCAATTGCGATAAGGATATTTTGGTTCTTGTAACAGAACCTCCAAACGGCGCAATAGAATTGATTTTCTATCACTCACTAGCCTCGTAATATAAACCTTGCCGGCACCAAATAAATTGCGCAAAGTATACAAAAAGCACCCTTGCTCTTCTTGCACAGAAGGAAGGTTAAATTTTTCTCTATTCAGTGCACTCAAAAACGGATTCTGAAAATTTGGTATATCATTAAATCCAGCAAGTATTACAACTTTATTTTGATATAAGCTAAATTTATCAAAGTTATTTTCTGGAGAAAAAAACTTCCTTTTTAAAAATAATATCAGGATTTGACTATATAACTCTAAGGAACACTCAATTGCTATACCGTCACATGCATTTAAGAAATCACGAGTAAAATTACCTATTTCACCATTTAGCTCTAGAAAATTCACATTAGAAAGCACATTAACACACTGTAAATGAGCTGCTGCTATATCAGAAATAGGATAATTTATAAGATTAAGTAAAAGATTAAATATAGTTTCTAATCTACTGATAATAATTAATATATCTTCTTTATATCTTAGCTTTTTACAAGTACTAATAGCGTTGATAATATCCTTAAGACCATTTATATCAAAGCTACGCAATACTTCTATCTCAAACTCAGATAAAATACGAGTGTACTCTTCTTGAGCGTAACCAAAAGTCACTAGCCTATGTTTAAGAAGAGAAAGCAATGCCACACCGTTCCATTTTGAGTTCAAAATCTCAATACTATAAAGCAGAAGCGTCACATAAGAATAGTTTTTCGATATGGGGCACACCATACGAACTGCAAGTAATTTATCAAAAACAACCAAAGAAACGTTTTCATAACCTTCATTCTCCATAATTAGTGACGTCACCTGTGCTTCTTCCTCTCTGGAATCACAAGTGATGACTTCAATATTGCCAATATATCCATTACTAACTTTACTTAGATCGGCAGTTGTATCAAAGACATAATCTAGTTCAGGACTGCCTGTCATCCCAGCCCTCTGATTTTTAGTGTACGAACATTGTAATTTGCAGGTAATTTGAGTAGTAGATGATGTCATTCCAGTGCTTGACACTGGAATCCAGTTTCTATTGTACAGCCACCTGGTGCACTCATTTAAAGTTAAGTTTTCTGGATCCGAGTGTCTGGGCACTGGAATGACATCAGAACACGCTTCTGGCAGAAAACTTACATCCTCTCTGCCTATACTTAAATAATCGAGCAGATCTTTCAGGCAATATTGATAATGTTTTTTATCAAGTGATTGCCAATCTTTCTCTTTAATTTTCAAATTCAGATTAGGTAAAATTATCTTTCCAAATGGCAGGTCGTATACAGCTTTAATCAACAACTTATAAATCTCCTCCTTTCCAATTCCAATAAAGATCATATGCTGATCTTTCTTCAGGGAGGCTATCATATTGTTTATGTAGTCACTCTTATGCTTTAGTATATCTACTACTCCTAAATTTTTTAAAGTGTTACTCCAAGTTTTGATAAGTAAGTTTATGAAATTCTCCATTTTCTTCGAATGCTCATCAAGCTGATAACAATCCGCTATTTGGGTATATTGAAGTAATGACGGCAAACTGTAAACTAGATCGATTGGAAAACTATCATTGTGTTTTTTATTCCACTCCAATATAAATTGAATGAGTAGCAGCGTTCTCTTTGTCGGGTTAATAACTTTAACTCTATCAAGATTTAATATTAAATCTTCTTCATCAATGTTTTCTAGTGAAACTATCTCTGGCAAAATTATAGTTCTGTAATTCTTGAATGCACTCAGCAATGCTATCACATCCCTCTTGCAGGGAAGTATGATCTTTATCTTGGGAATTTTTTCTCTTTCATATTCAGAAAATATGTGCTGAACCAGCACATCAAAAAGGGACTCATTCACATTAACAGTAAAAACTCTTCCCACTAACAGTAACAATTAATACAACACTTTTATTGTATAGAAATTATTTAAAATATAAATGTGCTCGCAGTTTCTTATGCTATGATATATTAAAGTCTTTCACAATATTACATGGCAAACATCAGAATAGAAGTTTTTAATAAATGTGAACAAGTTGGCCGCAGAAGGGTAGTTAATGTTTACTTGATTTACATAAGCAAAGAATTACCATCAAAATTACATGAAGAAATTTGTGGGCTATTTTATAATAAAGTCATACAAGACTGCCGTTATTATTCCTACAATGAAAACCTTGAAGAAGTTCAATATAACTTCATAGAATCACAAGAAAAGTGGGGCTTGGAGATAAGCTTTTTACCTGGCATGACCGATAACGTAGGAAACACGGCAAAACAAATTGTTAGAGAATATCTAATTAGCAAAGGCCACATTGATGAAAGTGTTTCTATCAAGGCAAGAAGTTCAAAATTGATTCTAAGTCAAGGAGGTTTTCCAACCGAAGATGACATAAAACAGGAATTCAATCCTATTACTGAATATTGCACACTTGTCTATAAAGAAAACGGCAATTGCCATTGGAAGTATTACAGTAAACCAAATACCCCACCTGGTGTCATTACAGCGCGTGACCAGGAAAAAAAAGAATGGATTCCAGTGTCAAGCACTGGGATGACACCAGGTAATAATGGAGCAAAATCTGTCAAACTCAATGTAAGTGACCAAGAGCTTGAAAAAATCAGCAGAGATGGAATCGATGGTAATGGCACTTTAGGGCTCTCGCTGGCAGCAATGAAAGCTATAAAGGATTACTTTAAAAAACTCGGTAGAAATCCATATGATATTGAACTTGAGTCTCTGGCACAGACTTGGTCTGAACATTGTAAACACAATATTTTTTGCTCCCCTATTGATGAAATAAAAGATGGTCTATATGCTCATTATATTAAGCGTGCAACGCGTGAGATAAATTCTAACATATGCGTGTCAGTTTTCTCCGACAACGCAGGAGGAATAATTTTTGATGACGATTACTTGATTGTAGATAAAGTTGAAACTCACAATAGTCCTTCAGCTCTCGATCCGTTCGGTGGAGCAATGACTGGAGTGCTTGGAGTTAATCGAGATATAGTCGGTTTTGGCAAAGGTGCAGAACCTATCATGAATACTTATTACTTTTGCTTTGCCAAAGAATCAAAAGGCAAACTTTATAGAGATAAAGAGCGTACTGATAAAATCTTACCACCAAAATATATAATGAAAGAAGTGATTCACGGTGTTAATGTTGCTGGTAATTGCTCCGGTATTCCAACGCAACTTGGATCGGTATACTTTGACGATAGATTCTGTGGAAAGCCATTAGTTTTTGTTGGAAGCATCGGAATTATTCCACGGAATATAAATAATGCACCTTCACACATAAAAGAACCCAAAAACGGTGATAAAATCGTAATTATTGGTGGAAGAGTTGGAAGGGACGGAATTCACGGTGCAACTTTTTCTTCAGAGGCATTGTCGGGAAACAGCCCTTCAACAATTGTGCAAATTGGTGATCCTATAACACAAAAAAAATTATCCAACGCCGTCGTAAAAGCAAGAGATCTTGGTCTTTATAATGCAATAACGGATAATGGAGCAGGCGGTCTATCATCGTCCATTGGTGAAATGGGAAAAGACGGATTTGAAGTTGATTTGAGCAAGGTTCTCCTTAAAAACGATGGTATGGCTCCGTGGGAAATATGGATATCAGAATCACAAGAGAGAATGACCTTAGCAGTGCCAGAAGAAAATCTTCCTGTGTTTAAGCAAATCATGAAAACACATGATGTGGAGGTCTGTGTAATTGGAGAATTCAACAAAAGTGGCAAAGCCGTTGTTAAATGTCCCCCAGGGGCAGTAATAATGGACATCGAAACTGAATTTCTGCATGATGGTAATCCTAAAATGCATTTACAGACAAAGCCATGGTCTGGAAAATCTAACCCATACGCTGTCATTCCAGAATTCTCTCCTGTTATCCCAGTGCTTGACACTGGAATCCAGCAGGCTTTGTCTGCAAATAAATCTAAAACTTTATGTAAAAATACGTGCGATGGCAGAGTTGAGCTTGAGATAGATTACAGTGTCAAGCACTGGAATGACACCTTTGCACTAAAAGAAATGCTAAGCAGACCAAACATACGCAGCAAAGAGTTTATAGTGGTGCAATATGACCATGAGGTTCAAGGATCGTCAATACTGAAACCACTGCAAGGCAAGGGAAGAGTGTGCAGTGAAGCTGTTGTCTCGAGGCCAGTCCTTTCTTCAAACAAAGGTGTTGTAAAATCGCAGGGATTTGGCTCAAGTTATGGAGAAATTGACACTTATCACATGGCAGCATGTGCGATTGACACTGCAATACGCAACTACGTAGCTGCAGGAGGAAATATAAATCATCTAGCGTTGCTCGACAATTTTTGCTGGTGTGATGCTTATAATCCAGAAAGGCTGTGGCAACTAAAGAGAGCTGCAGAGGCTTGTTACAACTTTGCAACTGCATTTAAAACACCATTTATATCCGGAAAAGATAGTATGTTTAACGACTTTAAGGGATATGATGAAAATGGCGAGAAAGTGATGATATCTGCACCACCTTCACTACTCATTTCAGCAATTGGAGTTATAGACAATATTGAAAATGCGGTATCGCTTGATGTGAAAATGCCAGGGGACTTGATATATGTGCTTGGTACAACCCACGATGAGCTTGGTAGATCTGAATATCAGTTATATAGTGGAATAGATAATAACAACGTGCCAAAAGTTAATGCAAAGAGCGCTAGGAAGTTGTATGAACGTTACAACCAGGCAATAAAAGATGGCATAATTGTCTCTGCAATTGCACCAAACTTAGGCGGCTTAATTATTGCTTTGGCAAAATCGCTAATTGCAGGAGACCTTGGTGCTGAAATTGATCTTTCACTAGTACCAATAGGAAAAACACAAAATACAGACATAATAAACAAGATAATAATGTTTTCTGAATCGCAAAGTAGAATATTAGTAACCATTGCCCCGCAAAATCAGCGGAAGTTTGAAGAATTGTTTAAAGGTATAGTTTTTTCATGTATTGGAAAAGTGACAGAGGAGAAAGCTCTCAATATAAAGGATATTATAAGAATAGATTTGAAAGACTTAGGTACTAGTTTAAATAACTTTTGATTACGCTAGACAAATTTTTCATTATGTGTAATGTCTGATTAAAATAAATGCATATTATTAAATTTGGGTAGGTGATTATGTCCATTTTATCAATACTCTTGCTTATCAGTCTTTCTTTACTTAACACTTCAAATAAATTAATGATATGTGCTGCCTTATTTGTGGGAGCTACTTTAGTTGTAAACTCAATGGTTGAGTTTTATGGTAGAAGCAAAGCTACTTACAGCTTAATAGTGTGTACAGTGATATGCTGTCTTTTTAAATTGCAAAATTTTAGTTTTATGATACTGGTTCTATATACTGCAATTTTAATCTCTCTTCTCTCAAGCATAGTTGTTTTTGAAGAATTAAAGTCGAAATTGAATTTTCATATGGCAAATTTCATCACTTTAATTATAGCATCGGTCATTGATAGTACGATTATTTGTGTTGGACTACTATACAAAATTTCTGCAGGTAAATGCTTATCAATATATATTAAAGATTTAATTTTCAAGTTTTCCTATGCATCGATATTGAGTATCTGCTTGTTTGTAGGAATGTATTTATTCTCCTTGGCAAGCAAGAAGTATTTTAAGGTTTCTGCATAACCCGTCTTCTGATATAGCCAAAATAGTTTAGATTTAACTATAACCGTCATTCCGCTATTTGTTAGCAGCTTGGCAGTATAATGTGAAAAGCTCTTATTCGGATAGCGGTTCTAAAATCAAAGTAATTGGAAACTGTTAACTTAAGTTATCCTTTAAGAGAGCTAGTACAATTTTTTACAGGTTTCATACATGATAAGAGTTTTATTTTTAGCTAAACCAATTGAAATAAGCTATAAAATCTGTTAAAGTCAGCTTTGTGCAAGCACCCTTAGCTCAGTTGGATTAGAGCATTTGACTACGGATCAAAAGGTCGGGCGTTCAAGTCGCTCAGGGTGCACCATATTTTATAGGAAATAGAGGTCATACTTGAAATTCATATATGTAATACCTATCTTTAAAGGTAAAATACTGAGCTATTATATATGAACAAAAAAGACTACTATGATCTGCTAGAAGTGAGCAGAAATGCTAGTACTGACGAGATAAAAAAAGCATATAAAAAACTAGCATTAAAATATCATCCTGACAGAAATCCTGGTAATAAGGAAGCAGAGGAAAAATTTAAAGAAGTAACAGCTGCATATGAAGTTCTATCTGACTCTGAAAAAAGAGCAGGTTATGGTCACGATGGTGCTTCCGGTGGATTTGATTTCAGCCAAGCTGGAGGGGATTTTAGCGATATATTTAACGATTTTTTTGGTGGAGGATTCGGCGGCAGTACAAGTAGGTCAAGAACAAAAAGAAGTACAACAGGAGTATCTGGAGCAGATCTGCGCTACGACCTTAAAATTACCTTGGAAGATGCATTTAAAGGAATACAAGCACCTATACATTATGTGACAAATATAAAATGTAATACATGCCAAGGCACAGGTAGCGAAGGAGCAATCAAACCAGTTCAGTGCAACACATGCCAGGGAAGCGGTAGAATTAGAACTCAACAAGGCTTTTTTACCATTGAAAGAACGTGTACTACATGCTATGGGGAAGGAGAAATAATACAAAATAAATGTAAGAAATGCGGTGGAAGTGGACGTAAAAGAGATGAAGTAAATATCTCCGTTTCAATTCCAAAAGGCATAGAAGAAGGAGCTAAGGTAAGGGTCAGTGGTAAAGGAGAAGCTGGAGCAAGAGGTGGAAAAAGCGGAGATTTATACGTATGTGTGAAAATAGCTACTCATCAGATCTTCACTCGCAATAGAGCAGATTTACACTGTAAAGTGCCTATAAGAATGACACTAGCAGTACTTGGTGGTGAAATCGATATTCAATCAATTGATGGAGCTAAAATAAAAGTAAAGGTCCCTGAAGGCACTCAAACTGGTACCAAACTACGTTGTAGGGAAAAGGGTATGCCATATATGAACTCACATGCTCGTGGTGATTTATACGTACAGGTAATAGTTGAGACTTTAAATCCAAAGAATTTAACCCAAAAGCAGATTGAGCTATTAAAAGCGCTTGAGGAAGGGGAACATGAAAGTGTAGAGCAGAAATCTGAAGGATTCTTTGGAAAAGTAAAAAAAAAATGAGAAATTTGCTAAATGATATAAAGAGGTAGCTGTCTACACTTAATTCTTTTTACCAATTTGAAAGCCTTCTCTTTTAGTGAAAAGATTTTTTTAAGTTATGCAAAAGTGATAAATTCCTTTATTTAAGGTCGAAGTTTTGCTATCCTCGCATTTTAATAATTTAAAATTAATGAACATAAACAAAAATGAGTTTTTATTTCTTCCTCTTGGAGGAGTAGGAAGAATTGGGATGAACGTTAGCCTATATCATTATCAAGGCAAGTGGATTATGATCGACCTTGGTATCGGTTTTGCAGATGAAACTATGCCAGGTGTTGAGCTACTCATTGCTGATGTAGATTTTATTGCTCAAAGAAAAAAAGATTTGCTTGGAATAATAATTACACATGCACATGAAGATCACTGTGGTGCAGTGCCTCATCTGTGGGAAGATTTGCAATGTCCCATATATACAACAAAGTTTACAGTTAATTTTCTCAAGGAGAAACTAAAGGAGTTTCGATTGGAAGGTGTGGTACCTGTGAAAGAGGTAGACATAAATGGCAGCATAAATTTGGGTCCTTTTACCGTTGAGTTTATAAATGTAACTCACTCAATTCCTGAGGCAAATTCAATATTAATTAGCACTGAAGCAGGTAGTGCACTTCATACTGGGGACTGGAAATTTGATCCAAAACCTGTTGTTGGATTAATTTCTAATATAGAGCGTTTAAAAGAAATTGGCGATAAAGGTGATCTACTTGCAGCAATTTGTGATTCAACAAACATACTGAGCAAACACGACCCTGAATCAGAAAGTGAAATTTATGATAATATTTACAATATAATAAAGCGGTCTAAAAAATTGATTGCTGTATCGCTATTTGCCTCAAATGTGGCGCGAATTGAGACTATCGCTAAAGCTGCACAAGCACTAAATAGAAAAGTGGTTTTACTTGGCAGATCTTTATGGAGAATAGTGAAAGTTGCTCAGGATAGTGGTTATTTAACTGATTCTCCTGAGTTTCTAGAAGCAAAGGAGGCAGTAAATTTTCCAAGGGAAAAGCTGGTGCTACTTTGCACAGGTTGTCAAGGTGAGCCACTGGCAGCAACCTCAAGGCTTGCTAATAAGAGTCATCAAGCATTTAAAATGCAGCAAGGTGATACCATGATCTTTTCATCAAAAATCATTCCTGGCAATGAAACTCGTGCACATAACATGCTCAATGCCTTTATTGAGATGGGAGTGGAAGTTATTACTGAAAAAACAGAGAATGTTCATGCTTCCGGACATCCAGTAAAAGCAGAGCTAAGGGAAATGTATTCTTTGATAAAACCTAAGATAGCTATTCCAGTTCATGGTGAGTATATTCATACGGATGCACATGTAAAGTTCGCTAAAGAGTGCGGTGTGAAAAAAGCAATAATGATTGCACCAGGTGATATTGTTAATTTGGAGAATGGAGAAAAAGTTAGTTCAATTGATGTTGACTACTTTGGTATTGATGGTATGTTGCTACGCCATCCAGAATGCAGCGTTATAAAGATGCGTGAGAGAATGAGAGATGCTGGGGTTATTGTAGTAACAGCAATTGTGAATAAGAAAAACAAATTGCTCGCTAAGCCAAAAGTATTTGCACCTGGTGTTTTCGAAGCGCAAGAAGATGCAGCCATTATGCAAAAGATCATAGAGAAGGTTGAGTCAGCATTTAGTCCACAACCGATAAAAAAAATAAGAAATAAGATTGAAAGTTCAATATTTAGTATCTTAAAGGAATATTTACTAAAAAGACCTATAATTGAAGTCCAAATAGAACAGGTATAGAAATATACCTCTTTTTATTAACCATTATTTGAGTAAGAAGTTAACAATGTATTCTTTGATGTTATTTCAGCATGCAATACTGGAATCCGTAAAAAAAAATCAGTGTCAGATCACACAACTATACAAACATTGTGATTTGAATCTACCAGAAGGGTGCCATCTCAACGCCCAGGCAAACATTGTAGTTTTAGAGCAATCTCCACCAGTAGAGTGTCATCCCAGTGCTCTGACACTGGAATCCAGTTTTTCATGCAACCTTGTCAAAGACGTTTATTTTAGAATAAAACAGCTACTTTTATGCTTGCCACCTCAGTGCACTTACTTGCAGTCAAATTTCTGGATTCCAGTGTCAAGTACTGCAGAAATTGATTTACTCTACTGTCATGCAGTTTAACTTCAAAAGTAAGCTATTTGCTGAGATGACAGGAGGTAATGCAAGAAATCTAATGAAGCTATTCGTTCAACTGGTGTTATTTATTTCGTTATTTATTCCTTATTCCACAAAAGCTGTTTTATATGTTGATATAAAAAAAAGCAATATTGGTAATATTGATCTTGTTGTATCTAAATGTGCATGCAAGACAGAAGTGGAAAGTGAGCTAAGTGAAAGCATCACAAAAGTAATTGAAACAAATCTATCTAATTGTGGCTTATTTAATGTGAAACGTAACACGAAAGTTGAGTCTTGGAAAAGCGATACTGTAGTCACAGTAAGTTTAAGTGAAGTATCAAACAGAAATTTAGAGCTATCTTTTCGTTTATCTGACAGCTTTACAAACAGAGAATTACTTACTCAGTCGGTTGTTTTTCTAGCAAAAGACTGGAGGAAAATTAGTCATCTTGTTTCAGATGTGATACATGATAGATTGATTGGTGAGAAAGGGCATTTCAATACAAAAATTACATATATCGCTGAAGAAAAAGATAGCAATTACAAATCCGTCCGTAAAATTGCTGTGATGAATCAAGATGGAAGTAATATAAAGTACTTAACAAATGGTGAGAAATTTGTGTCAACACCAAGATTTTCACCAAATGGAAAGGGTATTGTTTATATCTCATACACAAATGGTAAAAGTTATATAATATTAAAAAATTTAAAAGATAACACTGAATCAATAATCAGCGCATTTGAAGGAGTTATTTCTGCACCAAGATTTTCTCCTGATGGTAAATCTCTTTTTATTTCCCACTCATTGAGTGGTGAAACAAATATATTATCTCTAGACTTAAGCAGTAAACGAACAAAAAAAATTACTAAAGGTTCAGCTATAAGTACTTCTCCCTCTTTGTCTCCAGATCAAAAGTACATGGTTTTTAGTTCTGATATAAGTGGAAGTCAGCAACTATATATCATAGATTTCACTAAAAAAAGCAAAAAACCCAAGAGAATTAGTTTTGGAAATGGAAGATATGCTACACCTGTTTGGTCGCCAAAAGGAGATCTGATAGCTTTTACAAAAATTCAGTCAGGAAAATTTTACATAGGAGTTATGAAGCCAGATGGCAAAGAAGAGCGCTTGCTTTCAGAGGGACATAAAATTGAATCTCCGGCATGGCTACCAAATGGCAGAGAAATTATCTTTACTAACGCAGAATCACCAAGCAACTCTAAATTACATTTAGTAGATTTAGTAAAGAAAAATCAAAAAATGGTTTTTACTCCAACGAATGCTTCTTTACCAGATTGGTCTTATTTTTGAAAGTAGATCTATAAAATCGGTATAAATCTTGCTTTATCTTAATCGTTTATAACCTTCGGTACTACGAAATACCCATGCTCCGATTTTGTATTGGATAATATTTCTTCTTTAATGTTTTGAGAATTTATAATATCATCGCGTACATGGACATCCTTATCTATAGTTCCATAACGCATAGGAGAAACACCTTCAGTATTAACTTTCAACAAAGTATCATGTATCCAATCCAGCATTGTCAGTTCTTTTGAGTAGTATTGAATCTCATCATCGGATAACTTAATCCTCACAAGCTGTGCAGTTTTAAGCATTTCTTCCTTAGTAATTGTTATTTTTCTCTTATTTGCAAATTCTATTAACGAAGTGATAACATCTTCTGTTGATCTAGCTGGCACTTTTACCTCCTTGCATAAAGCAAATTAAAATATTTGCAATTGAAACAACCTCTATCTTATCATTTTTTTCAAATTTGTGAAATACGGTGTCCGTAATTACTAATTTATCCAGAGAAGAGGAAGAGATTTTCTCAACTGCATTTCCTGAAAGTATTCCATGTGTAATGCACGAAACTACAGACTTTGCTCCTCGGTTTTTTAAAGCAAGAGCTGCATTACATAATGTTCCGCCAGAGTCAACTATATCATCAACAATGACGCAATTTTTGTTTGCAACTTCTCCGATTACATTCATTACCTCAGATGTACCTGCTTTTTCTCTATATTTATCTACTACAACAATATCATTATCCAACTTGTGTTTTTCCTCTAAAATCTTTGCAAAAGCACGAGCTCTGCCAATTGCTCCAACATCAGGCGCAACTATTGCCAAGTTTTCCTTGTATATAGAGTTAACAAATACTTCAAAACAGCTTAGATTAGTAACTGGTATATCAAAAAAACCTTCAATTTGACTTGAATGCAAATCAATAGCAGCAACACTGTTTGCACCAGCTGTTTGAATAAGATTTGCAGTTAATTTAGCACTTAAAGCAGATTGCATATTATTGTTTTTAATAACCCTATCCTGCCTACTGTATCCGTAATAAGGAATAATAGCTGTTATTCTCTTGGCTCCAGATCTCTTTGCTGCATCAATTGTAAGCAGAAGCTCCATAAGGTTATCATTTACAGGGGAAAAAAGAGATTGTACTATATATACTTCTTGATTACGTAGATCATTTGCTACTTCTACATTTACCTCACCATCGGCAAATCTTGACACCTGATTGGGGAATAGCTGAGCATTTAGCCCACTTGCTATTGAATCTCCTAATCGTTTACTAGCGCTACCTATTATTACCTTCATATATACCAATTAAGTTTTGAAAATTATACAGAAACCATGGAATGATTAAAACTTTATTCTTGCCGTCAAGTAGCTCATAGAAAAGAAAAAGTTACTCGAAACATTTCACTAGCTTTCTTATCATGATATGTATAACAATGTTACAAAAAATAGTATCATAGAATTCAATAGGATAATTCCTAGAAAACCCCTACATACTAAAAAAAGCAAAATGCTGTTAAAATGAGCTTAAGAATAAATAGCAAACATCTAACATAACAATTCTATTTGTAAATCAGGTGAGACTTATCCTATAGAAAGCTTTCGAACTACGCAAGCGTATCTTTTGCCTTTAGTATTTCTTTAAACCTGCTGCAAAAGAGTGGGAATGGTTATAAAATAGGGAGGTATAGCAAGAGAATAGAGAGGGAAGATGAGCTTAAATTATCAAATCAACGTTATTCTACTTTACCTCACTAGCATTTTCCTTACCTTGAGCCTTACTATTACTCACAAATATAAACGTTCGTTACATAGCTCTTAATATGTCTAAAGAGACGAAATTTCCCGAATTATTTATAATGAACCCTTACGATCACATTCTGGGGACGTACATCAGAAAACTTTTATATTATTAGTTTTGTAGTAAAATTATATGAGTACATCGTATCTATTAAATCAGAAGCTTTATGGATTACAGATTGAGAGCTTATTTGTTTGGGGTTATCTGGTTTATACTTAGCTTACTTAGTAGTGTAGCTAATGATACTATATCAAAATATCTAAGTTTACATCTTCAGAGTTTTGAAATAATTTTTTTCCGCTTTCTGTTTACCACTATTACCCTTGTACCTTTTATGTTTTACTATGGAATAGAAACTTTTAAAACAAGTCAAATATCTACTCAAATAACCAGGGGTGGGTTGTTGTTTTGTGGAATGACCTTATGGACTTACGGGTTGACTGTTTTCCCCATAGTAACTGCAACGATTATAAGTTTTTCTATACCATTATTTGTTATACTTCTTGCAATCCCTTTGCTAAACGAAAATATAATTTGGCAAAGATGGATAGTAACTGTTATTGGCTTTGTTGGTATTGCTATTACTACCAAAGCTCATAGTGAAGATTTTAATCCTAAAATTCTTATTTTTATTGTATCTGCATTGATCTTTGCTATATTAGATATACTTAATAAGAAACTTGTAATAAAAGAGTCAGTAATAAGTATGTTATTTTATTCAGCTCTAACGACAACTATTTTTTCTACTCCACCTTTGTTATTTTATTGGCATATGCCTTCCTTGTTGGAGTTAGTATTACTGCTGATTTTAGGAATAAGTTCAAACCTAATTCTGTTCTTCATGTTAAAAGCTTTTGCTCTTACTGATGCTACTGCACTTGCACCGTATAGATACATAGAGCTAATAATTTCTGCAATAGTAACATACATTATATTTAATGAATTACCTGATAAAAGTGCTTTATATGGTACTTTGATATTAATACCATCAACCTTATTTATAGCTTATTCGGAAGGTAAGGCAATTAAGAAAAATAATGTAACAACAAAAGTTTATAATTGTTAATGGTATTTATTTTAGATGCTAAGCTATATTTTTAAGGTGATAATAAAATGCACATAACTATTATAGGAGTAGGGTATGTAGGTTTAGTATCTGGTACAGTGTTATCGGAGCAGGGCCATAAAGTTGATTGCATTGACATAAATACTGAGAAGATTGAACTTTTGAAATCAGGGAAAATTCCTCTATATGAACCTGGATTAGCAGATTATTTAGAGAATAATATAAAGTCACAAAGGATAAGATTTTTCGATTCGTATTTTCAAATAAATCCCAATACAGAAGTAGTATTTATAACTGTAGATACTCCATCAGACTCCCTAGGAAATGCAAATTTAAAGAATGTATATAATGCAGTAAGTGAAGTTTCTGAGAGAGTTAATCAAGATTGCTTAATAGTGATAAAGTCAACTGTTCCTCCTGGTACTGCAGAAAATATATATAATTATTTATCTAATAAGGGCTATAGCTTTGATTTGGGGGTTAATCCAGAGTTTCTCAAGCAAGGCTCTGCAGTATCAGATTTTTTATACCCAGATAGGATAATAATAGGAGTAAAAACTAAGCTAGCTAGGGCAAAACTAGAAGTTATATATAAATCATTTATAGATAAGAATATTCCGTTAATAGTCACTGATACAGTTACTGCTGAAATGATTAAATATGCTTCTAATGCTTTTCTAGCAACAAAGGTTGCTTTTATCAATGAGATGGCAGGTTTATGTGAGCTATTAGGAGCAGACATTGACCTTTTAGCTAACAGTATGGGAATGGATCATAGAATAGGTAAGGAATTTCTCAAAGCTGGTCCAGGATTTGGAGGATCATGTTTTCCTAAAGATTTGTCAGCTTTAATAAGGCTTGCTGAAGACCACAATGTTAAGCTACAAATTTTAAATTCAGTTAAGGAATCTAACTATAATCATATAACAAACATTGCTAAAAAGGTAGAATATGTATTAAATGGAATCCAAAATAAAAAAATAGCAATATGGGGGCTAACTTTTAAGTCTGATACTGATGATGTAAGAAATAGCCCAGCTATAGATATTGCACAATTGTTAGTGAATAACAAGGCTAAAATTACTGCATATGACCCAATGGGGATGGATAATGCTAGGCAAGTTCTAAAGGATATAGAATACGCGGACAATGCTATAGGGGCTGCAAGGGACGCGGAAGCCTTGTTATTGTTAACGGAGTGGAAAGAATTTAAAAATCAAGATTTTGCAAGTTTAAAGAGTATTATGGCTGCACCTAATGTTTTTGATTTCCGTAATTTATTAGATAGCGAGCTATTACTAAGATATGGTTACCATGTTTATTCCTTGGGTAAAAAATCTATCTACAAAGTTTAACTGTTGAGAAATTTTTTTTACACCGCTTTACTTAGTTTTTTTAGATCTTTGCTTGATAGTATGGAAAAGCAAACGAGTGCAACAACAGAGCAAATGGAAAAAAATGAAAACATAATACTGTTACCACAGTGCTTAACAAGTACTCCTAAGAGCACGCATGAAAATATTGAACTTGCAATATACCCAAATAATCCTGTTAAGCTTACAATTGCACATACATTATTTTGTGGAGCAATTTCTACAGCTATAACACCTGTCAGTACTTGCACTCCAAATATAAAGAATCCTGATAAGATTGCACCAAGGTTCATAAGAATTATGTTTTGACCAAAGTTCATTGCAATAAAAGTGAGTGCTATACCCAACATATAAAGTGATGCCAGCAAGCTTCTATTTTGAAAGAAGTACATATCACTAATTCTTCCTGTGATTAAAGTTCCAAGGATTCCACCTAAATCATATACGCCTGTTATTAGTGAGGATTGTACAAGAGAAATTTGTAATTTATTCTTTAAAATTATAGGAAACCAAAAGAAGATTCCCATTTTTATAATATAAGCACAAAAAGTAGCACAACATAGAAACCATATGGAACTTGTTACCTTGATACCTATTTGAGATTTCTGCACCTTATAATAGGTAGTAAAGTTGGCACTTTCTTTGTAATATGCCTTTAATATTATATAAATTCCAAAAAGTAAGCATAAGAAACCAGAGTACAAAAATGCACTTTTTGCATCATATATTTTAATTATACTTGGTAATACAATTAAAGTAATACAAGAACCAAGTTGCTGAGATGCGCTCATAACTCCCCATGATGATGCAATTGAAGAGATGCTAGAGTTTGTAACCATAAACTTGGTAATAGCTGGCCAACCTAACCCTTGTGTCCAAGCTAATAATATTAATGTTAACAGTAATAAAGTTAGATTATTATATGATAAAGTTATACCAATGGTTAATAATCCAGTTGCAATATTGCATAGCCCAAACATAAATAATGGATTATTTTTGGAGTCCATTATTATTCCATTAACAAATTTTGATACTCCATAAAAAAAAGAAAAGCAGGCAAAAAAATAGCTTAATTTTACATGGTCAGTATCTATTAACAGTGGTAGAGCAATTGGTATACTTTGTCTTGATAAATAAAGCAGCATATATCCACAGAAGAATAGTAAATATTGAAAGAAGACAAAGTTCACACCTATTCCCAAATAGCTCTATGCAGATGCTAGCATAATACTATATTGGTATAATATTGTTTGACAAGAAGTTTGCAAACAATTAGTGCAGAAAATTACTTAGTATCTTTCTTATAGCAGATACAGTAGTATTAATATCTTCATAGCTTATATCTCTATGTGTTATAGCTCTGATTTTACCTTTGATGTTAGCCATTCTAATTCCATAATTTGTCATTAGTACGTTTATTAATTCTTGAGTAGATATACAATTAGTACGTAATGAAAAATACGCTATATTAGTTTTATACAGGTCGATATCAATTATAACTTGATCTATGGAGTCTAGGCCTTCTATAAGGTGCTGCATTTTTTTATGATCTTCTTCTAAAGAATTTACATTATTACGTAGAGCATATAAACATGCAGCTGAAATAATGCCAGCTTGGTGCATACCTCCGCCAATTTGAAACTTATAGTACCAAGCTTTTTCAATAAAATCTTCACTTCCAAGCAATATTGCGCCCATTGGAGCACCTAATCCTTTACTAAAATCAATGAATACCGAATCAAAATAACTTGCATACTCCTTTGGAGATATTTTAGTATGAGCACAAGCGTTGAACAGTCTTGCTCCATCTAAATGAGTGAATATGTCATTCTCTTTGCAGAGACTTGAGATCTCTTGAATATATTCTAAAGGCCACACAGCTCCACCACCAAAATTTGTCGTTTGTTCGATAGAAACAAGCCCAACTCTCGGAATATTTCTTAAACTAGGACGAGTAATAAACTCAACAATTTGTTCTCCAGTAAATATTCCTCTTGTACCTTTGATGGGCAAAGGAGTAGCATGTGCCTGGGCTGCGATCAAGCCAGATTGTACTATGAGTGGATGTGAAGTTTCATCAAGCAGCAAGTAATCACCAGGTCTTTGAATGTGTACTTTATAAGCAATTACATTGGACATCGTTCCTGAAATCAAAAAGATTCCTGCAGGTTTACCTAATATTTTACATGCGGTTGCCACTAATTCGTTCACAGTTGGATCTTCACATGCAGCTTCGTTTCCAACTTTTGCTTTAGCCATCGCTTCCCTCATTTTAGCTGAAGGGTCAGTGTTTGAATCGCTAAAGAAATCTATTTTTACTCTCATATTAAATTTAACACAACCTCCTTTATAATTTCAGCAGCTTTCATGATGTCTGTTTCCTTTGTGCCAAGATGGGTAACTGCTCTTATATGAGACTCGAGCCAAGGAAAAAGCAATAAACCATAAGCTTGGCACTTACTCAAGAAAACCTCATTAGTTACATTTAGTGCTTTTATACTAAAGCTTACTATATTAGTTTCTGGATAAGGTAGTACCAGTTTTATGTGTGGAATTTCCTTAATCTTGTCTGCAAACAGTTTGGCGAGTTTATTGTCTTCTTTAAGCCTAGAAATATTGTTCTGTAGTACATACTTTGCTGCATTAGCACAATACCCTATCTGATGATAACCACTACCTAGCCAAACCTGTAGCTTTTTAGCCCTTTCAATTATCTCTCTTTTACCCATAAGCATTGAACCAAAAGGAGCTCCAAGTCCTTTGGTAAAAGAAAAGCTCATTGTATCCACATATTTAGCATAATCTGCTAAAGCAATATTTGTTTCGACATGAGCATTAAATATTCTTGCACCGTCTAAATGAAGATTTACATTGTGAGCTTTTAAAAAGTGATATAACTCGACTTGTTTTTCAAAAGGATAAATTTTACCATTAAACCCGTTTATACTATTTTCTATAGAAACAAGACTCACCTGAGCAAAAATTTTGTACCTTGGCTTAGAATTAATAGCATATTCTACTTCAGCAACATCTAAGATTCCGCTATTATTTCTAATACAATTAAATACGATATTATTTACTTTTGCATTGCCTGCGCTATCGAAAAAATTAACGTGATAATTATAATGAGTTATTAGTTCATCACCAGGACTTGTTTGACTGGCAATGGCTAATCTATTTGCAAGCATACCGCTGGTTGCAAATAATGCTTCTTCTACTTTGAATAATTGTTTGCAATATTCTGATAAGTCATTACAGCTTTTGTCTTCACCATAAGCAAAATCTCCAACAGTTGCATTACTTATTGCATATATAACGTTGGAGCTCTGCAGAGTTGTAGTGTCACTTCTCAGATCAATAATTTTTTCCATCTTATTTTTTGCCATTCAAACAACCAATTTGAGCATTCCAAAGTTCCTTGTAAAGACCTTGCTTAGAAACTAGTTCAGCATGTTTACCATCTTGGACAATTTTTCCTTTGTTAAATACTAGAATTCGGTCCATGTGTAAAAGTGTAGAAATACGGTGTGCTATAGTAATCGTAGTTTTATTTTGCATCAGTTTAAATAAACTCATTTGAATTGTTTTTTCTGTTATAGAATCTAACTGACTAGTTGGTTCATCAAGAAATAATATTGGAGCGTTTTTTAAAAATGCCCTTGCTATTATTATTCTTTGTCTTTCTCCTCCAGATAGTTTGATGCCTTTTTCTCCGACTGTAGTTCCATATTGATCTGGTAGAGTCATAATGAAATCGTGAATACCAGCCAGCTTTGCAGCTCTCATTATTTCTTCGATAGTAGATTGAAGTCTACCATATATGATGTTTGCTAAAATAGTATCATGAAATAACAATGGGTCTTGAGGTATTACAGATATTTGTTGCCTCAAAGAATTCTGTGTAACTTCTGATACTATTTGATTATCAATCTCTATATTACCTTTTTTAACATCAAATAGCCTTAGGATTAAGTTTATAAAAGTAGATTTACCACCTCCAGAATAACCAACTAGACCTACCTTTTCGCAAGGATTAATGGTAACTGAGAAATCTTGAAATAATGGCTCCTGACCTTCATAAGAAAAAGAAACATTGTTAAACGTTATTCTTCCACTTAATAAATTTAATTCTTTAGCATTTTCCTTATCTTGAATTTCTGGTACGGTATTCAAGATTGGCAATGCATCTGAAACTTTGCCGAAATGAGTAGAAAATTGGGTAAGATTTCTAGTTAGATGGTTAAGAAACTCTATAATCGATATATTAATTCCAAGTACAAGGGCAATATCTCCTATTGCGATCTTGTTCAATTGATAATCATGAATTAAAAAATACAAGTTTACTGCTTGGAGTATATCAAATGAATAGCCATATATAAACCAAAGCCAAAAGTATGCCCATTGTAATTTTCTCTCTGCAATAGTTCTTTTCTTGCATATTTGAAAAAATTTGTGTCTCTCATGTGCTTGCTGAGAAAATAACCTTACTGATATAACATTTAAAATACTATCTGCTATACTAGCTATTACTTTTGAATTTTGTTTAGAGTAATTATCAGCTAGTTCAGTAAGTACACGAAAGCTGAAAATCGAGACTAAAATAAAAATGCTTACCCAAGTGAATGTAGCGATTGCAAACTTTATGTTTACTAATGATAAGGTATAAATAGCTAAGACTAATGCTATACTGTAACCGAAAAAACAATCTATAAGCAATCTTATTAACTCTATCACACTATCCATTAAGCTACTGACCTTATGTACTAAGCTTCCAGATAAATTGTTCTGATAATAGGAATGGTCTTGTTGGAGTAGCCTACAAAAAGATATATCAGCTATTTTTTGACGCATTAAGGTAAACATTCGAATGTCAACAAAATAGCCATAGAATCTAAAAGCAGTAGTGATAAGTAATGCCATGCCAAGATAAGCGCTTACAGGTAATAAAAGATTTTCAATTACATTACCTTCCTGATATTTTACAGCTGTATCTAGAATATTTTTTACTAAATACTTTCTAAAAGACAAATCAACAGCTACCACCAGAGCAACTAAAGACATTATAATTACATTAAGCTTGAATTTAGATACTATATTCAAGATGAACATCAATACACATTTGAAGCTATCAACTCTACTTCTGTTCATTTACAATGCTAGCTCCACTACTTTGACTTTTTTATTGAGAAATACAAGTAGTGAAAACCATAAATTTTTGTATATTTTTCCTGAGATGTCTCCAGCATCATGTAGTGCTGATGCTTGATTTAGAATAAGCAGCTTATATAAATCTCGCTTAGCCTCAGTAGTGTCGATCTCAGAAATATTTGTAGTTGTGTCTGTAATAAAGGCTAACCAGCTCTTGATAAGTTCTTCCATGTTTTTTGCTTTTACACTTTCCTGGTAGCCAAACAATGACAAGCATTCTCTCAGTACAGATTCTGTTAACTCACCACAATTGAGTATACCAAAAACTGAAGGCTGAGGTTTTGGCACATAGGGAAGATCTTGATCTTTTATAATCCACCTTGTTACATAAGCAAATCTATCTTTAGCATCTGTATTCTTATCACTACCATGCCATAACCGTGAATCAAAAACTATTGCATCTCCTGCTGAAATAGGTAATGACTTGATTTTGTAATTTTCCCGATTATTTGAGTACTGATCAAAAAAATATGGGTACCAAAAATCAACTAAAGGCTGTATTTCCCATTTATGACTGTTTTCTATAATTTGCAGTGCACCTGAAGTTTCACTTACATTATTCAAAGCTAACCAAACAGAAAAGTGGTAAGGATCATTGAAACTATAGGAGATGTCTTGGTGGAAGGGAACTGCATCTATTAAATCAGCAGTTTTACATATAACATTTGATTTTTTCTGCAGTATCTGACACTGAAGTGACTTTTCAAGGTAATTTTTAATAATTGCATCTAATGCTTGAGAGATAATTCTAGTTACTTGAGATGACGTGCCCCATCTGCCGGTACAGTTTAAGTAGTCAGAAGTTGAAACACTTAGTTCTTGGGATAGCTCTGATATCTTATTTGTTATATCACTTAAAGACTGAGTTATTAGCTTTAAAGGAACCAGATTTTTGATAATAAAAAAACCATTTTTTTGTAGTATTTCCATATGATTAATACCTGACATCAATGACTGATAAGTAATCTGTTAAAGGCACAACAGCAAAAATTTTGAATCCTTTTACTTGTTTTAATATTTTTTCCCAATCGCTTAATGTTCTTAGTTTACCTCCTGTTTCAACCATGACATTAATATCTACAGAGCCTCCAGTTGGAGAGCGGTAATCTAAAATAGTTTCTATCAATAAAATACGAGATATTCCTTTGACCAATTTTAAATAAGATAATACTTTATCATCATCATAATGCTGCAGAAAGCGGCAAAAGACACCTAATTCATAATTTGTAACTGATAGTTCTTCCTGAGTTATAAGTTTGACTTTTAAATTTTCTACTAACTGTCTTGGTACTTTATGTTCGTTATATAGGCCTATAGAACCTTTATTGTGTATATCAGAATAAGCAAGAAATAAAGAGTGTACACCAAATAGCAATATATTCTTAGCACCATCTATATTAATCCTAGAATTAAACTCTTTAGTATCAAACCTAGAATATCCTAGCAATGCTTGGTAAAACGCTATTTTCTTATCTTCTGATGCTTCTCTTTCCTTAAAAGATTCAAATGAAGAGATGGACTTCTGTTTTAGTATATCGGCAATCTTTAACCAATTCTTTTCAGCGGCAACTCTTGCCCACATCGTTGCTGCTTTTGGCAAAAATGGTATTTCCTTAAAACACTTACCTTTTGATGATAGTTGCCATAAGTCCTTGTCCTTATCGTAATCAATAAACCCTATTTCCCACAACGCCCTTAACAGCCTTTCTAGATTTGGTACGATAATGTTTAACTTTTTAGATAAAACTGGCATAGTTGCAGGTAAAATATTTAACAAATCAAGTTCAATAGCAACGCTTGTTAGGTAAGTTTTCCAAAAGGCTGAAAGTTCTGCAGAAATCCTATGCACTTGAGATTCTTTACCTAAATCAAAAATACTAAACTTTACATTTCCGGTAATATTGATTTGTCCTAACACACCTTCAAAAGTTTCAACCTTTGCCATGCCATTATAGAATGCTTCTACCATTTTAAATCTCTGCTGGTAAACAGGATCACCATTAATATCTATATGAAACCAACCATGTTGATCTTCTGCAATAGAATACCCTTTATGAAAAACATTAAGTTTTTTATACCATTTATTATGTACTAACTTTCCATGATGATTAATATGTGTAGCTTTGCCATCCTTATAGACTACAGCGATACCATCCTTAAAATCTCCAACATAATCATATTCCTCCTGATAAATCCTGTTGCCATTTAAATTAATATGAAAACATTTATCATGTCTTCTAACTACACAAGCATCTTCCTGATAATTTCCAATCCATTGATACGACTGTTTGTATACTCTACATCCAGATGAATCAATATGGTAACACCCTGTATCATCTTCTACGGCTGCTCTATTGAAGTAGAATCCAAAAGTTTTTAGAAATCTATGATGATAAACTGCTTCTCCTCTCACATTGATATGATAAGCACCTGTCTGATCATAAACCGGTGTAAGACCGGGCTCATGAAATTTACCAACCTTTATAAACCTATTTTCATACAAAGGATTTCCTAGTAATTCGTGAAAACTCTCACACGGTGAAATTTTAATAGATTTAAGATTATCTTTGATTAATTGATCAAAGGTTTTCTCATGTTGCATGTTTTGCATAATTTGTAATTTAAATAATTCTTTTGTAAGCTTAGGTACTCACTACTCTGCCATATTTCCTCGAGTTTAACCTCATTAACATTACCAAAATTTCCTAATGTCTTACGGAGTTCATCTGGAGCACAGCAAGGACTAAACTTTCCTTCATTGTTTATCCATGCTTCTTTACCTAAAAATGGGCATTGACCACCTGGAGCCAAATCCTTAATACCTTCTTGAGAAAGGATTGTGAAATTTTCTAATTTTATCTTTTTACCATTTGGCAATAGAATATTATCTCTAAGTTCGTATAACCTTCTCACCTCCGTGTTCCATCTACTAATTGCTAACTCATCTCTTCTCATAGATAGATCCTTAATTTCCTCAAAATGTGCCCAAAGATGATGTCCTTTAACTCTATCTATGCCGTTTTTTATGGCCATCTTAACTATGTCATAGAGTTCATGTAAATTACTTTCCAAAAATGTTAATTGTAAAGTAACGGTACACCTTTCACCTGTATCGCTAAAGTATTTATCTCTAACTTCAAGGAAAGTTTTTAAATTTTCTGTCACTACTTCCCATTTTGAACCTTTCATGATTCTTTCATGAGTTTCTTTAGTTGCCCCATTCCAGGAAATCTTAACATCAGATAAAATTGGTACCAATAGTTCAGCCCATTTTCTAGCTCCTTTAATGGGAAAAGAACCATTGGTTGTGAGGTTAAGCTTAAGACCGAACTCATGGCACAAATTGATTATTTCATCAAAGCTTTTATACATTAAAGGCTCACCCATAGTAGAAGGAATGATTTCCCTTAAAGGTGTTCCAGCTGCTTCCTTAATTACTTTTCTAATAGTTTCTATCGACAGTATCTTAGGTTTTATTCCTTTAGCTTTCTTTTCTTCTTTAACTTTGCTGTATGGTGAAAAACATTCGCACATTATACAAGCAAAATTGCAGTAATCTGGATTAGTATCAAAAGTAATTCTCCAAGGACCGGGTTTCACAGCTACTGATTTGCCTTTCTTTTCAATAGCATTACGGTAAATCTTGTTAAGTTTCTCAATATGCTCACTCATAGAAGGTATATTCCCATTTTCAGTATAAGGATAGCCTTTTTGGGTAAGTTTATTGTATAACTCCTGATTTGTAGATAGGACTTGCATTTTTTCTGACAAACTACTTGCATCTCTGTGCTTAAATAATAGTCCATCTCTTACATATTCTGCCATACCACCATAATCGGCTGTTATAACTGGTATTCTAAGTTGCTGTGCTTCATGTATTACTAATGGTGAATTTTCACCCCAAATTGAAGGAACGACTATTGCATCAACTTTATTAAATACGTCAGTAACTATATTCTTATTATCATAACTTCCCATCCACTCTATTCTTTCTTTAACAACAGGTGAAAACTGATCGGCAATCGCTTTTAAAGCTTTAGTTTCTTCTCTTGCTGCTCCCCAAATTCTAAGTTTTGCTTTAGATGATAAGTGAGAAAAAGCTTTCAATAATAGATTGACACCTTTTTCGGGAGTATGAGTACCAATATAACCGAAAATAAACTCTTTTTCTTGTGCTCTATTTCTATTCTTAAGACGATTGAGATCAAAACCATAATCAAGATAAGAAATTTTGTTTATCGGAACATAAAAATCCTGAGTAAATTTATCCATCAAGAATTTCGATGGGGAAATAAAGTAATCTATATAGTCTATTATTTTCCTTGTGTGCTTCATTCTAGTTGCAACCCATTGTTCCCAATAATTTATGTCTAAATTCAGGAATTCTTCATCTCCTGTAAAATATCCTTTGTAACATTGAGTTGCACATTTTTGATCCTTTTGTCCATCACAAAGCCGTAACAAATCTTCAGAATTGCGTTGAATAAACCTTCCTCTTGGACACATTAACCAAAAGTCATGTAGCGTAAAAATTGTAGGTATATTTTCTTTAAAAGCAATTTCTGGTAAAGTAATTGATAGATGATTAAGATGACCAAAATGTATAAGATCTGGCTGAAAGTTATCTATTACTCTTTTAAATTGTATATCTACTTCTTCATTGATAAATTTGTAACGATATTTAGCTGTGGGTATATTAATTAAATGCAGTAAGATTCGAGAGTCACTACTATCTAGGACTGTAGTGTAATAAAAATCAGGTAAAAAGCTATTTTCATACCTAGTAAATACTTGTACCTCATTGTTATTTGCTAGTTCATGAGCAAGAGTTTGGCTATAAACCTCTGAACCAGCACTATAATAAGGAGGGTAACCATGAATAACTTTTAATATTTTCATATATTACCATATCTATATTGTTAGGATATTCTTGTGTATTGTTTTGTAGACTTTTTATAAATTTACTTAATCCTACTTCTAATGAATGTTTTGGAGACCAACCAAGTAGCTCTTTAGCTCTAGTAAAATCACCATGAAACTTAGTTACATCAAAATTTCTTGGAGGATAAAAATCAATTCTAGAATCACTTTTCGTGACTTTTAATATTGTTTTTGCTAAGTTTTCTAAAGTACATGGGCTATTAGTAGTAAGATGAATAGCAGGAAGAGAAGATTTTTCGCTTTGTAAATATTTAACAGTTAAGCATATACCCTCTATAACATCATCCAAATAGGTAAAATCAAAAACACATTCTTTACCTTCTATTTTAATTGGATCACCTCTTAATGCATTAATACAGAGTGCAGGAATTACTCTACTGTTATGATCTAGTAAACCACCGTATACATTTGAAAAGCGTAATATTGCTACATTAAAATCTTTTGAACTTGTTATTTGTTCCTCAATAAATGCTTTACCTTTTGCATAATTATTTATTGGATCGATACTAGCAGATTCTGTAACTGGCAGTTCCTTCTGCTCTCCATAGACTTCCCTACTACTTGCATATATAAACCATGGTTTATTTGGAAGTGACTTACATAACCCTAAAAACTGCATTGTACCATCAACATTAATTTTTTTACACAGTTCAGGATAAAGTTCACCATGTATAACCCGAGAAATTGCAGCCAGATGAATAATTCCTGTACACTTAGCAAGTAGTGGTACTATATCTTCTGAAAAAAAACTGAGTGGATTGTTGCAAAACCTAATATCGCAGCTTATTACTTCATGGCCCTGATTTTCTAACTTTTTCACCAAGGCTGACCCTATCAAACCTGCAGCACCTGTTATTAATATCCCCATGTATACCCTCTCACTACAACTAGGAAAATTTATCGTACCAATTATCTTACAAGTAAGAATCAAAAGGTATTATAAAACCAGTATAAAACAAATGTCAACTTAAATTAGTGAATAAAAAATGTGATTATGAAAGAAGAGTTGTTGCTTGAAAATAGTGTTCAGCTTTAACCAAATCCTCTTTATTATTTACTCCCATTGCTTCTCTTTCATCAGTAACTACATAACCTACACTCAAGTTATTGGTTGCTGCAATGGGTACTATATCATTAAGACAATATTCATTGGTCGAATTATTAAATTTTATTTCTTTTACTAAGGTAGAGAGATCTTTAGCATATGAAGCTATTATTCCAGAGTTTGCAAGAAGCATTTTATCTCCATTTTTTAGGATTTTTTGAACATTGCCGTAATTATCAATTACTAATCTTCCATATTGTTCATCTTGACTATTGAATCCAAGAAGAACTAAATTATTATACTTTAAACAATCAGTCATTTTCATAACTGTATCACTAGATATAAAAGGAGTGTCTCCATACTGTATTAAAACTATGTCTTGATCAGATAACTCCTCCAGATTTTCTAGAGCAATTTTAACTGCAGTGCCAGTACCTGTAATATCTTCTTGAATTATTAGTTTTATATTGTATTGATCGATTATACTTTTTAGGGTATCAAAGTTTTCTAAATCTTTTAGAAGGGAGTTGTTAACAACAATTGATAAGCTTTTTAGACTCAGCGATTTTGCATTAGAAATTATATGTTCTAAAAGAGTAAGATTTCCCACTTGGTGCAACGCTTTTGGATATTCAGAATTCATTCTACTGCTTTTTCCTGCTGCTAATATTATCAAAATTTTACTCATACATAACTCAGGAATTGATTAGGTAGTAAGTTAATTCATAATTAGTAAGATGTAAAGCCCACTGTAATTTTTATATATTTTCTAGATCTTGGCACCCTCATTAGAGTTTCATTTAAGAGAGCTATAACTTTAAACTCTTTACTCGATTTTCTACGCTGACATCTTGTAAACTCTGATCTGGACTTTTTAATATTTCTAATAATCTACTTGCAAGGTTTGAGTGTTTATTGATTACTACAACCTGGACTAATGACTTGATCATCACGAGCATTTGTTACAGCTACGCGCTCATCGGGTTTTATTGCTTTCAGCTTACTGATCATTTCAACATTACCATTTTTTGCATTCTCAAATAGCTCTTCTACTAATTTCAATAGGTTAGTAATATTTTGGTCTCGAGAAAGATCAAGTGGTGCTTTACCTTCTTTATTCTTGATGTTATAAATTGCACCATGTTTTAATAAAGATTTTACAACTTCCAAGGAGCCACCTTTAGCCGCAACATGAAGTGATGTAGTACCACCAGAAGTTGTTCTAGCATTAATAAAGTCATTTAATTTATCACGACTTACATATTGTAATAAAACTTCAACAACTTCTCTGTAACCTTTGGAAGAAGCTATATGTAATGGCGTATTGCCCTTGTTAGTAATTTGAGCAACTTCAGCTCCATTTTTTAATAAGGTACTTACAACATCTATGTTGCCGTTGTTAACAGCATGGTGTAATGGTGTTCTTCCATCGGTATCTTTGAAGTTAACAATTACCCCTCTTTTGATGCAATTCTCAACCGCTAAAGGATTGTCATTTTCTATGGCCTCAAGTAACTTTTCAGAAAAAGCAGACTGTAACCTCTGATTGATTGACTCTAAAAACCTTTTTACAGGAATGTCAATATTAAGTTCAACCATTTCTATGAACGATCTTACATCTTTCTTTAACTCACTATGCAATAACTTATAATATTTTGTACCTTGCCCTTTGGAAACGAAGCATTCAGCCTTCCCACCGTAAGCTTCATCTGTATACCCTGACGTTATGTGTTTTGGATCAAATTCTAGTGCTACTAGCATATCATTTACTGACTGTATGCTTTTATTATTTATCGAACCAGGTACACAATCTTTGTATACCTCAACTAAGCGATATGCATTTCCTAGGTAATAAGAACCTTCCTTAAGAGTTTTCCAAGGAGAAGTATTCTTTTCTGAACTATATGGTTGCGACATGCTACGCAACATAGGAAGGTAAAGCTCAGAAAAACGGATATGCACCTCTGTAGCACTTTTAAGCTTCTCAAGTTGATCCAACTCACATTCAGGGCTAAACTGTGATTGAACTTGATCTGGCTCCTTCAGCATTTTTAACAATTTAGTTGCAATATTCTTATGTTTATTGGCTATAGCAACTTGCAATAATGTATTCCCTTGATTATTACGAGCATTTGTTATAGCTAAGAACTCATCAGGTTTTACTGCTCTTAGCTTGCTGATAGATTCAACATTACCATTTTTTATATCTCTAAACAATTCTTCGATCAATTTCAGTAAGTTAGTAACTCTTTGGTCCTTAGAAAGATCAATAGGTATTTTACCTTCTTTGTTCTCAATTTTATAAATTGCACCATGTTTTAATAAAGATTTTACAACTTCCAAGGAGCCACCTTTAGCTGCAACATGAAGTGATGTAGTACCACTAGAAGTAGTTTTAGCATTAACAAAGTCATTTAATTTATCACGACTGATATGTTGTAACAGAACCTCAACAATTTCTTTGTAACATTTGGAAGTAGCAGTGTGTAATGGTGTATTACCTTTATTAGTAACTTGACTAACGTTAGCTCCATTTGTTAGTAAGATGTTTACAATATCTATGTGTCCATTGCTAACAGCGTAATGCAACGGTGTTCTTCCATCAATATCTTTATCGTTGGCATCAGCTCCATCTTTTAACAGACGCTGAACAGTTCGTATATCACCTTTACTAGCAGCAATGTTGATATCTTTCTGCAGATGCTGGAGAACCTCTGATGCTTCGCTACCCTCAAGCTTAAATCTAAAATTAATCATCTCTATCTTTTTTAAAATATCTAAAACACTCGGATGACTTGGTCCAAAAACAGCTTTTCTTTGATCAAAACTTTCTCT
>NZ_JAFEVF010000011.1:0-29483 GCF_048054115.1 Wolbachia endosymbiont of Nasonia vitripennis
TTATATCATTCTTCTTTCTACTTCCCTACAAATGCGACAGAACCCTTAATCCACTCTATTATGTTCTGAGACCATACATCTAAGACTTTTACTTGTTACAACTACTGTGCCTGCAATCTTATCGTGCCAAGTTTGGCAACGTTTGTCGAAGCTTGCCCATATGAAACCTAAGAATAGTGGTGAAGTTGACAATATAAAGGAAAAAAACCTCTTTATTGCTTGTTTTAGAGTCAATTTTTCAAAAGTTTGTGCATTTACAACTCTGAGTCCAAGTAATAACTTTCCAGGTGTAGCGCCAAATCTTATCCACATATATGCTACATAACTAAAAAGCATAATAAATTGAACTATCTGATTTAGAACTAGTAACTTGATTAGTTTACTCTGCATTGCTGTTTCCTCTGCAGATAATGGTGTTTGCATCTGATATTTCGCAGCAATTTGGCCTAATATTTTACTGCTCTCTGAGTTCATGAAGAGTTGGCTTAAGGCTTGGCCGCAAAGCTGCAAGAACAAAACGATGATAATTAAATCAAGCAGCACTGACAAATAGCGTCTAAGTCCTGTTACGTAACATATTCCATTTTCATCTTTCTTTACCCTTTGAATAGCATTTATCGAAGAAAGAATGGAAAATAAACGATTAAAAAACTTGTATAACATAAAGCATTTTCCAATATTTGAGTGCCCCTGGCCGGACTTGAACCAGCATGCTTTTGCAAGCAACAGATTTTGAGTCTGCCGTGTCTACCATTCCACCACAGGGGCCTACTTTAATGCTATAAGCAACACAGGATTAGTCAAATTTTTTCTCTTTCAAGTAAGGACTGAATATTCTACAATAATCAATCATTACTCTGAAAAATTAAAATGAATGAATTAGCCAATCTTATTGATTCAAGAGAAGAAATATGTAAATTGCCACACAATTTAGAAGCAGAGCAAATGCTCATTGGTGCAATGGTTCGTGATAATAGAATTTGTGATGCAGTCGAAGATATAATTGCAGCAGATAATTTCTATGATCCACTACATCAAAGCATTTTTACCCAGATATCTAAAACCAGAAAACACAGTATAGTTGCTAATGAACTGAGCCTCAAGATGTTTTTCGAGAATGATAAAGCATTTGCCGAATGTGGTGGAGTTGAGTACCTAGCAAAACTTGCAGCAAAGGCAAGCATTGCGCTTGACATCTATAGCTTGACCAGAATAATCCGTGATACTTATTTAAGGAGATGCTTAATCAAGCTCGGACAGGAGATAGTTGACGATAGTTACAACTACGACATTGAAAATCCTGCACAGGTACAAATTGAGCAGGCAATGACAAAGTTGTTCAACTTAGCAGTAAAAAAGCAAGGTGATAAGACATATATAAAGCTTGCAAGTTCAATTAAAGATGTGGTTGAGAAGATCAGCAAGCTGAAGAATAACCCAGAGGCTCTAGGTATTACAACCGGACTTCAAGACCTAAACCAGCTTCTTGGTGGTTTGCAGAAATCTGATCTGTTAATTATAGCTGCAAGGCCCTCAATGGGAAAGACAGCATTGGCGCTGAACATCGCACTTAATGCTTGTAAGATTTTGCAAAAAAGAACAGATAAACAACATTATGTAGCATTCTTTTCACTTGAAATGTCAGCAGAGCAATTGACCGCAAGATTGATTACTATAGATTCAGGCATTGGTTATTATAAGGCACTGACTGGGAGAATTAGTGATTTTGAATTACACGAATTCATTAATGCTAGTACAGATCTATCCGAATTACCTTTCATTATAGATGACACTCCTGCGTTATCAATTAGTGCTCTTCGTACCAGAATACGTCTTCTCTATCAACTATATAATGTAGAGTTGGTCTTTATCGATTATCTGCAGTTAATTCGAGGAACAACAAAAAGGAGTAGTGAAAATAGAGTGCAAGAAATCTCAGAAGTGACGCAGGGTTTAAAAGCAATTGCAAAGGAACTAAATATTCCCATTGTTGCACTATCACAGCTCTCTCGTTCTGTTGAGCAAAGGGATGATAAAAAACCACAACTTTCTGATTTACGTGATTCAGGAAGCATAGAGCAGGATGCGGATATAGTAATGTTCCTTTATAGAGAAGAATATTATGAATTAAGAAAGCAACCAAATGAAGGAAGTAATAAACATCGAGAGTGGCAAGAGAAAATGGAGAAAATTAGAAATATTGCAGAACTGATCATTGCAAAACAAAGAAACGGGCCAATTGGTAGTGTGAAACTACATTTTGACTCCAATAGAGGTGCATTTAAAGATTATACAGAAAGATATAGTCTGTAGCGGTTTTGAGTAATTCTGGAAGTGTTTAACAAACCATACGTGCCAAATTAAGTAGCTATCGTGAAATATAGCAATATTTAAGATTGGCATTTTATTTGTTACATTTATTTTTTTAGGAAATTCTTATCTAGGATAAGATATTTTTTTAGAAAAATCTATAAATTACTAACTTTATTACTTAATATATAAAATAGTTTTTTCTTATTTCCTTTCTTCCTTACGCCACTTTTTCTTAACTTGATGCGTATGGTTTATTTAACACTTCCGATATACAACTAAAAAATAGCAAATTCTCTATAACTTGAATATAATTTTAGCTTTACCTAAACAGAAAGATGAATTACTTAATGGATTTTGTTTTAATATCTCTTTCCTTGCCACTTTTTATTACTGAGAATTATTTGTTAATTACTGCGTTGATCCCACTTTTAAGTGCATTAGCTATTTCTTTTACTAGTAAATGGCCCAGAGTGAACAGTAGCGTTACTGTTGCTTCTTCTATGCTTCTGTTTGCGTATACATCTCTATGCACTTTATATTTGGTGTATGGTGATCATTCTCAATTTATTCTCATGGATTTTGGTAATAATTTGCATATTAGTTTAAAGCTAGAGTCTAGTGGAGCAATATTCAGTTTATTAATATCATTTTTGTGGGTACTAACCAGTATATATGCAATATGTTATATGAGAAATAACTATGCTGATAGCAATCACTCAAGTTTTCTATGCTTTTTTTCAACATCAATCAGTTGTGCAATGTTTATTGCTTTTTCTGGAGATTTGCTCACTACATTTGTCTTTTATGAGCTTCTAACTATTAGTACATACCCTCTGATTACTTACAACTCAACAAATGAATCAGTAATTGCAGGACGCTATTACTTTGGTTTACTATTTTTCTCTTCTTTAGTATTATTTTTTCCTGCAATAGGCCTATTATATAATGAATTCCATACTTTAGATTTTGTAAGTGGTGGAATATTCAAGTTTGATACTTCACTCATCACTTTTATTGCAGTGTGTTTTGCTATGCTGATTTATGGAATAGGAAAAGCTGCATTAATGCCAATGCATTTTTGGTTACCAAAAGCAATGGTTGCACCAACTCCTGTGAGTGCACTATTACATGCTGTTGCTGTTGTGAAATCCGGAGTTTTCATCATCATCAAAGTTATATTATACACTTTTGGCGTCGATAATATGCAACGTTTTGTGCAGCAAAATTGGTTTGCTGGAGGGTGGCTTCCGTACGCTGCTGGATTTACTATCATTACTGCATCGTTGATTGCATTAAAGCAAAAGGAATTAAAGAAATTGCTTGCTTACTCTACCATCTCCCAATTGTCGTATATTATATTGTTCGCTTCAATTTTTAGTGAATTCAGCATGAAGATTGCAATCTTTCAATTAGTTTGCCATGCATTTGCAAAAATTACTTTATTTTTTTTTGCAGGTATCATAATAACGAAAACGGGTGAAAAATATATAGATAGAATTCACGGTATAGGACGTAGTATGCCAATTAGCATGATAGCATTCACTATAGGTGCATTGTCCATGATAGGAGTACCTCCTGCTCCGACTTTTTGGAGCAAATTTCTCATCTTTCAAGCTGTTTTCAACTCTAGTAATGTAACACTTTCTGTGTTTGTAACTCTAGTGTTAATTGTTAGTACTATACTCAATGCTCTATACTTTTTACCAATAATTTACAACGCCTTTTTCTCAAAACCTTCTAGAAATTATTTTATTAAAAAGACACCAATGCTTCTAGTTTTACCCCCAGTTATTACTGCTATATGCACTTTAGTTATTTTTTTTAGCTACCAAATAATGTTATAAATATAATCATCTATATTTATAGCTATTAACAATAAATTTAAATGGCACTATTCCAGCTAGAGTTGCTTTTATATTTGACAAAGTGAAGCTGACCTCCACAGCATAATCTTTCATCTTCTTATTTTGCTCAGCTGTAAAAACTACAGTAGCGTTTCCAGCAAATGTAACTAAGTTCTTAGTCAACCGGTCAATAGATAATGTTGTTACGTTTATGTTGGTAATTTTTCTTGTGGATGAAACAGCTTCATTGTTCACTTTTTCCTGAAAGTTTTGGTAGATTTTGTATACAGAATTGTTTTTTATAAAATTTTCTTGATACTTTGGCTCAACAGTCCGAGAGGACTCATATGTTTCAATATATTTACTTATTAAATACCTTGCTATGGAAATGTACTCATCTTCTTTTTTACTAAAACTAAGTTTATGTATTGCAGAGAACTCATCTTCTGTGTGGTTCATATACTTCACAAAATTTAAATCTTTTTTAACAGGAAGTAATAGGTATATGTTTAGTAGTGATAAAAATAAACATACTAAGAGAAGTAACGCTATTAACGCCATCCAAGATCTTTCTACAACGCAGAACAGGTATCTGTGGCAATACCATTCAACTGCTTTCCTGAAGTAACTTTTGTTTTTTACTGATTCAAGTAATTTATCTTCCATAATACAAACCCAATTATATAATATACTGGATACTCTAAAAAACTTTAAAATATGTCTAAATTTTCCAAAATGGGATGAATTATTATATCACCTTGTTCTGCAATAAGGTGAAATTTATCAATTTTGCTCACATCTAAATTTATCATTTTTACACTGAAGCTTTCAGGATCATAAGTATTACTTTCTGCACTTTTGTGATAATTATAGTAGTGTAATTTATTTTGATCATCAAAATAACCAAATTCATCAGCAAGAGTTCCCACTTTTTTGCCTTTACCGTCTCTGACTAGCTCAAATAGATCAATTACATGGTTTTCAGATCCAGGCTCAATAGATCCTTCTACAGCAAAAAATTTAGGTGCATGACCAACATACTCCTTAAGTTTTAGATTATTAGTCTTTTTTATACTACCAAAATCCATGAGTTTATATTCATCTGAAAGACCAGAATATTGTGGATCATACTTTTTATATTCAAAAAACTCATTACCTAAAAAATTACAAAACGTTAATTTACAATCATCGTGATTGGATTTAACAACTTTAAAGTAATGAAAATCTCTAGGGATCTTTACTTCCTCTTTCGTAATATGATTACGTACAACAAGTTCATCATTAATCATATGATAGCCAATTCTTGGCAAAGTAGCTATATTGATTGCCTTGTTTAGCTTAAAATTTGCCTCATAGATGCCACTTGATAGCTCCTTCCCTTTTTCTAAAGTGACGTCTTGATCTAAAGATGTATTCTTGATTAAACTCAATTCTTTCTGCATGTTCAGTATAGTGTTTGTTAAAACTTCTATTGATTGCCATACAGTTAATTTATTATCATTCAAGTTATATACTTTCAGTATTAAATTAGCAGAATTTTATCATAAATTTATGTTAAAAGTATTACATTTTTGTGTCATGATGTTAACGACATTAGCTAAAATATGCTTTTTATCTAAGCGAAATTGCTTTGCAGCAACGAAAAGTTCATCTATTTCTTTCCATTGACTTAGTAGAATTTCAACATTATTTACTTCTTTCTTTATACTTTCTAAAATGGAGGTTTGAATTATATGTGATGCTAGTTCTAGCTCAATCTCACTATTAATTATTTTATTAACTATATCAGAATTATTTAGATTACGGAAAAATGTATAAAAATGCTTATGTGACTCATAAGCACCACTGTTTATTGCATTTATTATTACTCCCGGAGTTCCAGGAAACAAAGTAATGATCTCACTAAATATTTTATCGTCGAATTTACACTGAGATGAAACAACCTGCTTTGTTTCATCGTAAGTTAATGGAAGTAAATTCAGCTGAAAACACCTACACCGGATGGTGGTTTGTACATCATATGGCTTATGGCTAATTACAAATATTTTAGAATTTTGTGGCGGCTCCTCTAATATTTTTAATATTGCATTTTTAGCATTATTAGTCATTGACTCTAAGCTATCTATTATAGCTATTTTATATTCTGATTGAATGGGGCTTAAGTGCAAAAAGTTTTTCATTTCTCTCACCTTTTCCACTCCTATTGTATCACCTTCAACAATGTGTAAGTCTAATGCTACTTCATCGTAATTTTTGATAAGAAACCAATTAGAAAAGGATTTTGCGAATGTTGCTTTTCCTATACCTTTTTTACCACAGATCAGCCAAGATTGAACAGACAAGTTGTTCATTATCTTTTTTTTTGCTTGGTTGTGGCCTATCACCTTTTTCATTCTTTCTCCTATAGATCTTAGTTTGAAAATTCGTTATTTATTGTTTGTAATGAAATTTTACCTTTTCTTAAAACCTTAATCTTGTCTCCAGTTAAGTCAATAATAGTAGATTCTATACCAGAAACTAATTCATCATCTTCAATTACTGCAGATAAGTGTCGCTTAATAGACTGAGGTATATCTCTTGCTTTGCATATACTTTTTTCTCCTGAAATGTTAATACTAGTTGCAACTACTGGAGTTTTCAGTTCATTTAATATTGAAATCGCAATAGGATGATCAGGAATTCTTATGCCTATACTATCTTTAAAGAACTCATTTGGTAATATACTGTTATCTTGAAGTGGTAAAATATAGGTCATTGGTCCAGGAGAAAAATAGTTTATTAAATCGATATACTCTTCCTTTACCTTTGCTATATTTATCAAACTATCAATATTACTAACAAATACAGAGAGCGGCTTGTTTTGAGAACGCTTTTTTATTCGATATATTTTTTCTATAGATTCGTTACCTAGCGCATTACAAGAAAGAGCATATACTGTCTCTGTTGGAAAGCATGCTAACAAATTATTTTTTATTGCATTTATTACTTCAAATACCATATAGCTAAAACTTATGTCTACAATAGCTCTGGGTTTACAGTTATCTCGCTATATGGTAGCAATTAAGATACCGAAATGGCTAGCACGCATCTGTTGTATACTTACAGTAAATTTTATTAGCAACTGCTCGTTTTTACAACAGATTTACTATAATCCGAACTCCGCATTGATTTTATCGACTATCTCCTGTGGTGGATCATCTCCCCATCCTGAATGTAAAATCTCTCCATAATCTGCAACATCTATAGAGCCAGTTCTACTTTTTGCCAGAAACATTTCTCTTTTATCTTTATCAACTAATACATAGTGCCAAGCTGATCTTCCTCGATCTTTACCACGAACTAGATATATGAGATCTGATCTACTTCTTCTTGTTGCATCAGCAAAGGATCTTTCGTTGATAGTTCTGCTTTTACTCTTTATGCCGCCACTTTCAGAAAAAGCTTCCTTGGCTTCAGCTTTTTTGTTTGCCAATTCAGAAATTTTTCCTTTTGCTCCTAGTGCATGTTCTTTGGTATTTTGAGATGAATACTTACTGGAAAAACCTCCTCTTGTCTCATTAGAGGTCCTATTTGTAAAACGCTTAGTAAACGAGTTATCGTTATCATTTTCTGCCATAAAAGTCTCCAAATTTTAGATTGTAGAATCCAAATTTTTACTACACCCTATCATAGGTTAGTTAAATTAATATAAATGAAGGATAATATAGTAATTATTACAGGAATTACAGCCTCAGGTAAATCAGAATTATGCGATAACTTGATAAAAAAGTATAAAAACATTAGCATAATAAACTGTGACTCAAAGCAGGTATACAAAGAGATTCCCGTAATTACTGCTCAACCACCAAAGCAGAAAGAATTTTATAGGCTATACGGTTATGTTTCAGCAAGAGAAAATTATTCCGTAGGTTTATGGCTAGAGGATTTAAAGAGGGAAGTTAACAACGCGCTGAAAAATTCACGAATACCCATCATCACTGGAGGAAGTGGGCTTTACATTAGCAGCTTAATCAAGGGATTATCATCGATTCCACAAATAAGCCAGGAAGTGAGAGAAAACGTAAATGAACTTAGGAAAAATTTAAGTAAAGAGGAATTCTACAAATTAGTGCTAAGCAAAGATCCAAGGATTCAAGGTAAAATATTTATTAATGACTCACATCGCCTCTCAAGAGCACTTGAAGTTATCACTGAAACTGGCAAGACAATCTTTGTATGGCAAGAAAATAGACAGCCTCCTTTGTTCAATAATTTTAAGGTATATACAATTCTACCTAAACGTGAGGATATATACCGAAAAATAAATTCTCGTTTTATTGAAATGGTTGAAAATGGAGCAATTGATGAAGTAAAAAACCTACTTAGCATGAACCCATCTCCACATTTGCCAGCTATGAAAGCACATGGAGTACCAGAAATTATAAGATACTTAAAAGGGGAGATTACTTTAGACGAAGCAATACAGATTGCTCAAACAAACACAAGGCATTATGCAAAACGCCAGTACACTTGGTTTAAAAATCAATTTCCGAATTCTCAAGTGATTGACTGTGCAAATAAATTGACAGAATTTTAGATATTTTGATTATTATGTATTATATTGCTATGCCTATGCAAACTTTTCTTGATAGTATTAAACTTTTTTCTTAAAGAACTTTCATCATTGCCTAAATTGTGATTATTAAATTCTTTGTAAAAATATTCTTACTTATGAAGCGCTACTATACCTGTAAGAGCCTTTATCACTAAATGAACTATATCACGCAATATTTCATCCTCAATTTTTCTATATTCTCTCACTAATCTTGTAACCACAATCTCCACTTTCATATCCTTGTATAGCTCTTCTCATAATAGTAGGAACAAGATAAGATAGTGATTTAGTATAACAAGAAGGTAAAAATGCCAGCAGCGTACAGTTATGACTTAAGGAAAAAAGCCATTCAGGCGTTGGATGAAGGAGAGAGCAAAACAGCAGTAGCAAATTTTTGGCCCTCTCTAATAACTTCAACATCACTAAATTCAAGGGATTGGCCTTCTATTATTTGGAATCTTTCATGTCCTTTTCCTGCAACTAGCAGAATCATATTTTCATCATGTGCTATATTTATACCTTTCTCTATAGCTTTTTTTCTATCTCCTATCTCCAGTGCATCAGGGCAATGTAACAAAATATCGTGACGAATTTTCCCCGGATCTTCATCACGCGGATTGTCATCTGTGACTATAACTTTACCTGCAAGCATTTGTGCTATTTTACCCATCTCTGCACGTTTTGTTTGATCACGATTCCCGCCACAACCGAACACTAGAACTATCTTTTTATTGAAGTGCCATTTTAAAGACAACAGAGCTTGTTTGAGTGCACTTGGAGTATGAGCGTAATCGACAAATGCAAAAGTGTTCACTTTTTCCATTCTTCCAGGTGGAGAAGCGAGTTTATCTATACACATTCTTTGATAGTCCATACCAGATGAAATAACTATACCGATTGCACACAACAAATTATATGCTTGAAATTGCCCAAAAATCGGAAAAAATGCGTTATAAATTTCATCACCGATTTGAATTGTTAGGTATTGACCATTGGCAGTGGGTATCTGCTTTAATAAAGTAATGTCAGAGTTTTTTTTTCCATAGGTTATAACTTTGTTGCCACGCTTTTCAGCTATGTTGAGCAACTCTCCATATTCGCCTATATCTGCATTTAAAATCGCTGTTTTTTCTTTTGGCAATACCTCATCAAACAACCTTTTCTTGGCCTCAAAATACTCATCGATACTTTTGTGATAGTCCAAATGATCTTGAGAGAAATTAGTAAAAGCTGCAGCATTGAGCCTAAGTCCATGGATTCTGTATTGATCGATTCCATGGCTTGAAGCTTCTAATGCTAAGTGTTCTACGTTCTTATTATTTATGTCACGCAATGTGGAATAAAGATCATCTGCACTTGGCGTTGTAAGGCTATTATCTTTTCTATTATTATTGACACATGTTCCCAGTGTTCCTATAGACGCTGCATTATCTTGCCAAATCTGGCGACAAAACTCCACTACTGAAGTTTTACCATTCGTACCAGTTACAGCAGCAATATATTTAGGTTGTTTGAATTGATAAAACCTGCTGACTATTTCACTGTATATTCCTTGAGGGTCCGAGTGGTAAAGCACTGCAAAACTTGGAGTACTTGTCATTCGAGTAGCGGACACTGGAATCCAGTTTTCATTATACAATTGTCTAGTATGCTTATTTACAATTAAATTTTCTGGATCCCAGTGTCTGAGCACTGGGATGACATCTTTCTTGGCCCCTTGTATTACAACGTCTACACAGTTGTGTACACATCCATTAGGAAGACATGTTACGTGTTCTTTACTCCTTTCTGACACACAAACAAAAAGGTAACCTTCTTTAACTCTCTTAGGATTACATGTGACGCCTTTGATTTCAATATCAAAGTCAGCATTTACAATGTTATGCAGTAGCTCTTTCAGTCTCACAATCATCTTTAACACTTGAACATGGCAGTCTTATTAATGCAGTATTCAAGTCAAAAATCAAATCTTCAGGATCTTCTAGTCCGCAAAATATTCGCACAAAACTTCCACCATAATCTGAATTCATGACAGATCTTGACATAGATCTATGGTCTACTGGTAGTATCAAACTGTCACATCCTCCCCAAGAAGCACCAATGCCGAAAACTTTCATGTGATCAACCATGCAGCCTAGTTCTTCACATGAATATTCTCTATCGAGTACTATACTAAATACGCTACTTGCCCCTTTGAAATAACTTTTCCATAATTCATGTTGAGGATGGGAGGGAAGTGCTGGATACAAAACTCTTTTGATTTTTGGATGTTTTTCCAGCCACTTTGCCACTTGCATTGCTGTACTTTGATGCTTCCTCATGCGTGTTTGCAGTGTTCTAAGTCCCCTGTGTGCAAGGTAACAGTCATGCGATTGAATGGTGACTCCATAATTTTTATAGCTCTCATAAAGCAATTTAAAAGTTTCACCTTCAGCAACCATAGCTCCCATCACTAAATCTGAGTGACCAGCTAGATACTTTGTCACCGCATATAGTGCAACATCAATTCCATAATCAAGCGGCTTAAACAACAAAGGGGTGGCCCATGAATTGTCACAAACGGTTACGATTCCACATTCTTTAGCAACTTTTACTATATGCTCTATATTTGAAATCTCAAACGTTATAGAACCAGGAGTCTCAATCATGATTAGTGAAGTATTACTCTGAACTAAATCAGTTATATCCTGTGTCGGATTATAAAAAGTTACTTCTACTCCTCTTTTTGGTAGTTCATTTTCGGCAAATCTCTTTAGTCTATAATAACTATTATCTTGTATCAAGACATGCGAACCTGCTTTAGTGAAAGTCAAAATAGCAAAAGTAAGTGCAAATAATCCAGAAGGGTAGATGAGTGCTTGTCCCCTACCCTCAATTTCAGCCAGTGCATTTGAAAAATAATGAACAGTAGGCGTACCAACATTACTGTAACTGTAATCCCTTGCAACACCATCATTGATTACATCGTATATACTTTCTCCATTTGCTGCATTTAAGTAGTCCTTGTAAGTAGGAAATAATATAGTAGAAGAATGATAAACTGGTGGGTTCATCGACCCTTTATAATCATTAAATTTTCTTCCTGCTTTAACTAATAAAGACTCTTCGTTCACATTTTTATTATTTATTTTTTAGATTGTATTCGCTTTGCGTATACAAGTGAAGAGAAATCGCATGTAATCGCTCTATTTCACTCTTTAATAATTCATAGATCAATTTATGCCTCTTTAAAGAGCTCATTCCAGAAAAGTCGTTAGATATTAATACTAATTTGATATGTGAAGGTAGTGTCGAAGAAGAAACAAAATAATGATCTACATGCTTTGCTGATTCATCGATAATATTAATATCAATTACACCTATTGAATCGCGTAATTTTTCTTCTATTGTCTTAATAATATCCACAATAGTTCCTTGAAGCAACAATACGCTCCTCTTGTCATCCCACAGTATCTGGGCACTGGGATGACAATCGAATTACTTATTCTCTTCTTTATTATCCATGTCTTGATAATCAGAATCTACTACTTTTTCTTCCTCATTATTTGTTGTGGATGAGCTTTCTCCACCTTGTTGTTGTTGAGATTCCTTATACATAGCTTCTCCAAGTTTCATAGATAACTGAGAGAGGTTAGTAACTTTCTGTTGTATTGAATCAGCATCATCAATGTTGTCAGATTTACTCACTTCCTTTAACTCATTAACTGCATTTTCAATAGCAGATTTATCTTCTGGAGAAATTTTATCACCATATTCTGTCAGAGATTTTTCTGTAGAATGAACTAAACTATCCGCTTGATTCTTCACTTCAATAAATTTCTTACGCTTTTCATCTTCTTGTGCTTTTTCCTCAGCTTCTCTCACCATCCGATTTATTTCATCCTCCGATAAACCACCTGAAGACTGAATACGTATTTTTTGCTCTTTTCCAGTAGCTTTATCCTTTGCAGAAACATGCGCTATTCCATTTGCATCTATATCAAATGTCACCTCAATTTGAGGAACCCCGCGAGGAGCAGGTGGTATTCCTTCTAAACTAAACTGACCAAGCAGTTTATTATCAATCGCCAATTTTCTTTCACCTTGATGTACCTTAATTGTAACGGCTGTTTGGTTATCTTCTGCAGTTGAAAACACCTGAGATTTTTTTGTGGGAATAGTAGTATTACGTTCAATAAGTGGAGTGAACACTCCCCCTAGAGTTTCAATACCAAGAGAAAGTGGAGTTACGTCAAGTAGTAACACATCTCTTACATCACCTTGAATAATTCCTGCTTGTATTGCAGCCCCAATTGCTACAACTTCATCAGGGTTAACTCCTCTATGTGGATCTTTGCCAAAGAATTCTTTAACTTTCTCTATGACTTTTGGCATACGAGTCATGCCACCAACAAGAACTACTTCACCAATTTGACTAGCAGACAAACCAGCATCTTCAAGAGCTTTTTTGCAAGGAATTATAGTCCTTTCAATTAAATCATTCACTAAACTTTCAAGCTTTGCTCTTGTTAGCTTCATATTTAAGTGTTTTGGGCCACTTGCATCAGCTGTAACAAACGGTAGATTTATTTCTGTTTCCATTGCACTTGACAATTCTACCTTTGCTTTTTCTGCAGCTTCTTTGATTCTTTGCATAGCCATTGGATCGTTTTTCAAATCAATGCCATTACTTTTCTTGAATTCACCCAGTAAATAATTTACTACTGCATTATCGAAGTCTTCTCCTCCAAGGTGAGTATCACCATTTGTAGCCTTTACTTCAAAAACTCCGTCACCTATTTCAAGAACTGAAACATCAAATGTACCACCACCAAGATCATACACTACTATTGTGTGTCCGTGCTTTTTATCAAGACCATAAGCAAGTGCTGCAGCAGTTGGTTCGTTAATTATTCTGAGGACATTTAATCCAGCAATTTTTCCTGCATCTTTTGTTGCTTGACGTTGAGAATCATTGAAGTACGCCGGCACTGTTATCACAGCATCCTTTACTTCTTCCCCAAGATAAGCCTCAGCTGCTTCTTTCAGGTTTTGTAGTATAAATGCACCAATTTGACTAGGAGAGTATTCTTTACTATCAGTTGTTTTAACCCATGCATCACCATTTTTTGCTGCAAATACCTTATACGGTACACCTAGATTCTTCATTTCAGGATCGCTATATTGGCGACCTATCAATCTCTTAGTTGCAAAAAAAGTATTACTTGCATTGGTAGTTGCTTGCCTTTTTGCTGGAGCGCCAATCAACCTTTCTCCAGATGAAGTAAATGCAACTATAGATGGAGTAGTTCTTGCTCCTTCTTTATTCTCAATTACTTTTGTATCCTTGCCTTGCATTATTGCAACACAAGAATTTGTTGTTCCAAGATCTATACCTATTGCTCTTCCCATAATGAATACTCCCTTTTAAATATTATCTGATGTAAAATATATAAGTATAAAACTCGTTAATTACAAGTCCCGTTTAGTTGTTAGAGCCCAAAAGGCGCGAAAGCCATTTAGTTAACCAAAAGTTGCCCGATAGTTTATCTGAACTACCAGCTTCTTTATCCCTGCTATTCACAATTTGACATCCAGAATTCTGCAATGGCTTATAATCATTAAAATTAATATGGTCTCCTTGCTTTAAAATAAATGTATCTGCATCTAAACTATTATCAATACTAACATTTAATGTAATATTGAACTCTTTTTCGATTGTAGAAACCATATCACGCTTATTATTAAAAATGTGCGCTATAACTGCACTGCGTGCTATTAAATCAAAGGACTTATTTTGATTTTTATTAGCAATATGTTGCAAATCCCTTAGTATCGATGCAACAACCACTTCGTTTGATTTCACTCTTCCAATACCTTTACAGCGTAAGCACTCTGTAGTATTAATTTCCTGTATATTTGGTTTAATTCTTTGTCTTGAAAAGACCATTAAACCAAAGTCATTGATAAAGCTAAATTGAACTTTAGCTCTATCATCTTTAAACGCCTGCTTGATAGCAAATTCAACATTTTTGCAATACTCAAGTTTCAACATGTCAATAAAATCAACAACTATTAACCCTGATAAGCCCCTGAGATTCGCTTGCCTTGATATTTCAGATAATGCCTCCATATTAGTTCTATAAGCTGTTTCTTCTATGTTATCTTCTCCTGTCATTTTCCCTGAATTTACGTCTATTGAAACAAATGCCTCAGTTAAGGTTATCACCAAAGACCCACCAGATGGCAATTCTACTCTATTGCTATATAATTCAGAAATTTGATCTTCGACTCTATAGTAAGTAAAGATTGGAACAGAACCTCTATATAATCTAGGACGCAATTTCCCTTGTAACACATTTTTAGTGTATTTTCTTACCGCTTCACAAACTTCTCTATCAGATACTATAATTTCTGTATCATTACTACAAAAGTCACGTACAGATCTCATAACTACATCTGCTTCGTTGTAAATTAATGATGGAACATTTAAAGAAGAGAAGTTTTGCTGGATATTTCGCCATAATAAGGTCAAATTATCGTAATCTTGCTCAATTTCTTTCCTACTTTTTCCTGCACCAACAGTTCTTACTATTAAACCTGAGCCTTTTGGTAAATTTATTGAATTTAATATATCCTTTAACTGTTTTCTAACGTTGGTATCTTCAATTCTGCGAGATACTCCACCCCTACTTATGGAATTGGGCATGAAAACACAGTATCTACCGACCAAAGTTACGTATGTTGTAAATGAAGCTCCTTTATTTCCTCGTTCTTCTTTAGTTAATTGAACCAATAACTTTTGATTTACTGAAATCACATCTTGTAACTTATATTTTCTATGTAAAGGTACCCCCCTCACAAAACCACTGCTGGATTCATTACTAGCTGTAGAATCCAGGCCTTCTTCTGTGCAATTATCATTTGAACAGTCCACACCGCTCGAATAGCCTTCGTCAGGGAAAATTTCCTTCTCTTTTTCTGGAATATTAAAGTAATTTAGAGATATCTCAGAAAAAGACAAAAAACCTTGCTTATTTTTTCCATACTCAATAAACACGGCCTGCAAAGCAGGCTCTATACGCTTTACATAAGCAACGTATATATTACCTCTTAATTGTCTTTTTTCCTTGAATTCTTGTTCAAACTCTACAACCCTACCATTAACTAGTAGGGCAACCCTTACCTCGTTAGAACAGGTAGTACTTTCTATCAATAATAACCTTTTGCCATCACTCGCCACTTATTTACCGTCTGCTTTTCATTCTGAAATCTTTTTATACTACTTAATATATTATTGATTGTCAAGAATTTTGCGACCTGCATTATTGGGTTGACTTTCAGTGTTTTGCGTTCTAAACTTGCATAGAGTTTATTATATCACTAACAATTATGGCGAAAAAAAATGCTTCTTTGCTTGTCAAGCTAGTTAGCACTGCAACTAAAACAACAAAAACTGGAGAAGAGAAACTAACAGGCTATTTTTGTGTAAAAAAACGTAATCCTAAGAACCTTCCCAAAAAGCTCGAGTTTAGGAAGTATGACCCAGTGGTCAGAAGACACGTATTATTTAAAGAAGAAAAATTAAAGTAAGTTTATTGTTATATATAGTTTATAATCAAGTTATACTCTAATAATAGAGCTCAGAGATATAATGGAAGGGAAGGTGAAACTCATAGTGTTGATCATTACACAATTAATAAACATAAAGTATAAAACACAGAAAACGCTCTAAAACCTAAAGTGTCACACGTTAGTAGGTCAAAAATCTAAGGGTTTTCCTTAGAGGGTTTATTGGACTAGATCGGATCAATATATAAACGTAAAAATAACCTGAGCTTGCCTAATATAAAAAGGTTCATGTAATTTGAATACAGAGTAAGCAGTAAAATGGCAAAATAAAATAGATAAAAAAATAGAAGTAAATGCAGACACTGATTTTTCATAAATCAAAAGGTCTGCTAAGAATTCCAGCATCACGTGTATAGCCGTGCGGACATTGTGGTAATTTGCGTAGTAGAAGGTGTCATCCCAGTACTTGATACTGGGATGATATACTTCTGGTAGATAATGTCGGTATAGTTGTGATTGGAATAGAAAGCACTAAGTTTGCAATGCTATCTGAATAGATAAAAGAACTCATTACTCAGTGAAACAAGACTTGAAATTTTGTGCAATGCTGCTGATTATATCTAGATATGCATCCTTTCCAGGCTCTACATCTGATCCAATAGGATCAAGAATCACCATTTTTACGTCACTAGAAAAGACATTAGGCTTTATGCTATCCTCTCGTGAATGAGAAACAATACATTTAACGTTTTCCTCTTTCATTACCTTTTTTAATTTCATTAAACTCTTCATACCTATGTAAGAATCCTCTTCTATAGAAAGAATGGCGCTTGGGTAACTTAAATCAAAATATTTTTCGAAATATTGATAAGCATCGTGAGTAACTATGTATTTTTGATTTTTTAACTCATCCAATTCTTTCGTAATTTTTTCTACTTCTTGGTCTATCTTTCTTATAGCCTCCTCTGCGTTAGTATTGTATCGATAGGTATTTTCTTTATCTATATTAGATAATGTTGCACTGATAGAAAGTATCATACTTTTTGCATTTTCAGGACTCAGCCAAATATGCAAATCTTTTTCATCTTGAATGTGACTAGAAAATGAATGTGGTCGAGCAGGAAGTAGATCGATTGCACTTGATAGCGGTATTAACTTCTTATTTTCTTTAGCAAAAGTTTTAATGAATGTTTCCAAAGAATCATCGATATAAAATATAATATTACTAGATTCTAATTTACTTGCATCTGAAGGCCTGAGCATGTAGTTATGTTCAGACACTATTTCGTACATTAGTAATTCTGGCTTTGAAATCCCATCTGTAACAGAAGCTACAAGTGAGTGTATAGGTTTGATTGTAGCTACAATTTTTAAATTGGATGAAAAGGCACTATTGTAGTATAGTGTAAGTGAAAGTAATAGAAAAAAAATCAGTAAATGTCTCATATAAATATTGAGAAGAAGTCAATTTTCGCCAAAAAGTTAAGTAATGTCAATAACTGCATTCTAAAAATAGAAAACCTTACTCTTTCATACGGTAATAAAAAAGTTCTTGATAATATCAACATATCAGTACAAAGAGGAGATATAGTTACAATACTTGGTCCAAATGGCGGAGGTAAAACCTCTTTAGTGAAAGCAGTTGCTGGTATAAATAAAGGCTATATTGGCAGTATTTTATTTGCCGATAATGTAAAAATTAGCTATATGCCACAAAATTTTAGTATTGGTAATTTGATGCCAATAACAGTTGAGTCTTTCCTTTTCAATAGCTCCTCGAAGAGATTCAAAAAAAATCAATCTATCGTTACAGAAGCGATAGAATTGGTTGGCATCGGTAACATTTTAAAGAATCAAGTATTAGAAATTTCTGCAGGACAAACACAACTACTGCTACTTGCACGTTGTTTAATTTCAGAATCTGATTTGATCATTTTAGATGAACCAGTCAGTGCAATGGATATTAACGCACGAGCTAAATTTTATGATATTATAAATAAAATCGCAAAAGAACGATCAGTGTCGATTCTCATGACTTCTCATGACCTTAACTCTGCTCTACCATCCTCAGATTACATAATTTGCATAAATAATACTATCTATTATCAAGGTAAACCTGATGAAATTATGGAGATAAATGAAATATTTGGCAGTTACGCAGCGAAATGATTCAAAATATTCTACGTCTTCTGCAAATAACTACAGTGCTAACACGCTACAATGTGTTACCTTATTTACTTCCACCATCAAAAAAATCAATAAATAAAATACAAGGTCATAAACTAAAGCGTGCTCTTGAAAGATTAGGTCCGGTGTTCATTAAATTTGGGCAATCCATTTCATCACGCACTGATATTTTAAATGAGGACATAACAAATAACTTGCTATTGATATGTGATAGATTGCCATCATTTTCGTATAAAATAGCAGTTAAAACTATAGAAAGTGAGTTTAATTGTAAATTAAGCGACATTTTTTCAAGTTTTTCTGAAAAGCCAATTGCAGCAGCATCAATTTCTCAGGTGCATAGAGCAGTTACAATTGAGGGTAAGGAAGTTGCTGTAAAGGTTTTGAGGCCAAATATTGAGAAAACATTCTCAAGGGATATAAAAATGCTTTCTTGGCTTGCAGAAATTGCAGAAAAATTTAGTGAACAATCAAAAAGGCTGAAGCCAGTTGAATTAGTCAAAACTTTTGCTGAAATTTGCCGATTAGAGTTAGATCTACGCTTTGAGGCTGCCCACTCTTCGGAACTGAAGGAAAATACTAAACATGACAGAGGTTTCTACGTACCTGAAATAGATTGGAGTAGAACTTCAAAAAAGGTTTTAACATTAGAATGGATGGAAGCTATACCAATATACGAAGTTGAAAAGCTGAATAACCGAAAGCAAATAGCTATCAATCTTATAGAATCTTTTTGTAATCAGGTATATAGGGATTGTTTTTTTCATGCTGATATGCATCCTGGAAATTTAATGATCGATAGTAATAACAATATTATTGCCCTGGATTGTGGAATCATGGGTAGAATAGATCGTGAGACATGCTATTACGTTATAGAGATACTCAAAGGCTTTTTAAATAGGGATTATGATCACGTTGCAAAAATGCACTTTAGAGCCGGTTATGTTCCATCACAGCATAGAAATTTTGTTACAGCTTGCAGAGCAATAGGTGAGCCCATTGTTGGACAGCCTATACAGAAGATTTCATTTGCTCGATTACTTACTCAGCTACTAAAAATAACTGGTGATTTTGATATGAAAGTTCAAACACAATTGTTATTGCTGCAGAAAACTATGATTTTATTAGAAGGAACATGTAGGAAAGTCTATCCAGAAATCAATATGTGGAAAGTAGTTGAAACATGGATAAACAGTCAACATGAAAGTAAAATAGGGTATAGGGAAAAAATTAAAAGCTCTTATCCCATCAAAACAATCCAAGGAATATTTAGCCTTATAGAAAAATTAAACCTAATAGCTGACAAAAAATTACAAGTGAAAAATAGATCAAATGGAAAAGCCTACTTTTTACTTTGGTCTGTAATTATAATTCTCATCGTTAAATTTTTAATTTCTTAAACTAAAAGATAATAAAAGCAAGTTTACAACAACTATTTAAGTCTTGAAACCACTCAGGTTCACATTCACTCGAATTATCAAGGTATTTTCAGGATGTATAAAACTTTCAGCAGAGTTTAGAGAAGAAGTAAAAACCTTAACTCTATCTTAAACTGATAACATTACCAAATTCAGTGCTTGTCACATCACTCAGTACTGTACTTGCTTTATATGAACAGTAGCACCCAATTGCAATGAAAACAAGTGCAGCTACAGCAAGTGAAATACATATTTCTAAATTCGATATTGTTAAACATGCACCAATAGCAAACGCTCCAGATAACACAAAAGAGGCAGAGGCATAGTTACTTTGCCTTCTATTATAAATGCTTGCTTCTGAAAGTTTTCTGTTTTTGTTCTTTGAGTCTTGATTTTGAGCTTGAAGTTCTAATCTCTCTTGCCTTAAATCCCTTTCTAACTGTGAAATTTTGTCAGTGTCTCTTGTTCTTTCACTTACGACCCTATCCAGCTCTTGCTCTTTTTCTCTAAGTCGAATTTTTGTTCTTTCAAGCTCATCTCTAAGGTTTTCAAGTTGACTTTTTTCTCTAGTAAGTCGAGCTACTTGATCAGTGAGAGTGTGAATTCTTTCCTGATTATCCTGCCTTACTTGTCTCAACTCCCTTTCTAACTGTGAAATTTTGTCAGTGTCTCTTGTTCTTTCATCTACGGTCCTATTCAACTCTTGCTCTTTTTCTGCAAGTTGAGCCTTTGTTCTTTCAAGTTCACCTTCCAGGTTTTCAAGTCGCTGCAATTCTTGAGCAATAAACTCATCGTTTATTTCCGGAGCAACATTATGTGCATTTGCTGAAGGCTGTTCCATACTTGCAGGAAATTTCTCATTGAGATAATTTTTAATAGATTCAATTGGATTATTAACATTCCTCAACACAGCGGTGACAATTGCACGATTTATGAAGCAATTATCTTCTACTAATTTTTTTACATCATTCAAATCTTTTCTATTAATAGCATCAGTTAATCGCTCTTTCATAGCTTGTTCAATGATTTGCTTCAATCTTGAATTTTGCTCTATAGCTGGTATTGGTTTTATTTGACTAAAATCTAGGTCTTTATGTTTTAAAAATTTAGTCAGTACTTCTTTTTTATTTTCCTCTGTTATTCCTTGTAAACATGATTTGATAATCAGGCTAAGTGGTGTTTCTATTTCTCCATTTGAATTTCTTTTCCAACAATTAGGGTTGAGTTCTTGATTTAATAGTCTTTTTGCTCGGTCAATATTTCTGTTAGAAAGAGCATCTAATAATTCTTTTCCTGTTTGTGCTTTTTGTATTTCTATTGTAAGATGTGAAAACTCCTTTTTTTGTATTCGCCCTATTTTTTCAATATATCCCTGAGGAGTATAAGAAAACCATTGTTTGTACTCTGCATGTTTTATAAGATCTGCTCTGGAACGATTATATCGAGGCTCAAGATATTGATCCTGAAGAAGAAAAACTTTGTTTTTAATGTTTGTATTCATGTTAGGATGTCTAAGTAACATCTGTACAAAATTCCTATTTTCCATGAGAAAGGCTAGATGTAGAGCTGTATTGGATTCTTTAGTTTCTTGAGCATTAATATTTAAATTCTGGTGCTGTAAAAGCAAAGTCATCATTTTTAAGTTTGTAGGACTATCATCAACACCCATGATAATAGTCATTAATGGTGTATATCCCTGATCAAACGTATTAACATTCGCACCTTCTTCCAGAGCTCGCTCAAAATCTCCTAGCTTTCCTTCATCAATAGCTTTAAATAATTTTGTTGTTGATTGTCCTGAAGTTGTTTGATTTTGAGCTCGTAATCCTGTATCATTAACAACACTTCTTCTAAAACCTACATTACTTCTCGAAAGCATACTAAATTCTCCTCAATCTATAATTTATTGACATAATTATAAAAAAAACAAAGAAAATTGCAAGTAATTTAGTTAAAAATTTTAGAATTAATTATGATTCCAAAAATTTTTCTGCATCAAGTGCAGCCATGCACCCTGTACCTGCTGCAACTACTGCCTGGCGATATACCTTATCTTGAACATCACCAGCAGCAAACACCCCTGCCCTACTGGTTAGAGTTGTTCCAGGTTTCGTAATTATATAACCTTGCTGATCCATTTCAACAAAGCCCTTAAAAATACCTGTATTTGGTGCATGCCCAATTGCAATGAACACTCCATCCACTTTTAATTCCTGAACTGTATTGGTTTTCGTCGATTTAATTGTAATGCCAGTAACTTTTTTAGGATTTTCTTCTCCAAGAATCTGCTCTACGGTATGATTCCATATTACCTTTATCTTATCATTTTTAAAGAGCCTGTCTTGCATTACTTTCTCTGCTCTTAACTTATCACGCCTGTGTATCAGTATAACTTCCTTAGCAAATCGAGTTAAAAATATTGCTTCTTCAACAGCAGTATTTCCACCACCAACCACAGCTACAACTTTATTTCTAAAAAATGCACCATCACAAGTTGCGCATGCCGAAACTCCGTAACCTTGAAATTTCTTTTCACTCTCCAGGCCAAGCCACTTCGCTTGCGCACCAGCTGCGATTATAATTGCATTCGAATAGTAGTCACTAGCATTACCACAAGATCTAAATCTATACTCATTAGAATCCTCAAGTTGTTCAACGCTTTTTATTTCGTCATTTATTACCCTTGCCCCCACCTTCTCTGCATGCAACCTCTTTTGTTCCATGAGTTCTGGACCTTGTATAGAAATAAAACCTGGATAGTTTTCAACATCCGTAGTAATTGTAAGCTGACCACCAGGTTGCATTCCTGTTACTACAATTGGCTCTAAATTTGCACGTGCTGCATATATAGCAGCAGCATAACCCGCTGCTCCAGATCCAATAATAAGAACTTTTGTACTCAATTTATAATTCTGCACTGTGTGAGTTTAGATAATCAGCCACTCCTTCATCGCTTGCCTGCATTGCTGGCTTACCTTTTTTCCACCCTGCTGGACATACTTCACCATGCTCTTCATTATGTTTTATTGCATCAATAATTCTAATAAACTCATCGATATTACGCCCTAAAGGAAAATCATTTATCGATTGATGACGTACAACAAACTTATCATCAATAACAAAAGTTGCTCTTAGTGCAATTGAGTCATCATATAAGACCCCATAGTCTCTTGATATAGACTTTTTGATATCAGACACTAAATTGTAGCTAACCTCTCCAATACCACCATCATTAACTGGAGTGTTTCGCCATTTATAGTGTGAAAATTTTGAATCTATACTTATTCCTATCACTTCAACATTACGTTTTGAAAAATCTTCTATTTTGTTGCTAAATGATATCAACTCAGTTGGACAGACAAAAGTAAAATCAAGTGGATAGAAAAAAAGGACAGCATACTTATCCTTTATATGTTTACTTAAACAGAAATCATCAACTATTTTTCCACTAGCAAGAACAGCCGAAGCAGTAAAATCGATAGCGGATTTTGTTACAAGATTCATAACTAACCTATTCATTCTTAATATTTATAATTTTATACCTTGATACATTTACATGCAAGTTTTCTTTAGCCCCAATCCTATAAAAAAGGTTCTGTCGCATCTATAAACCATAGGAAAGAAGATCATTAAAGGTGGGATTATAGGAGTTATGAAGCCATTAACATAGCAAAATTCTCAAAAGTAGAAACATTATTTTAATAATTTGTCTTTTTTGAATCATACGAATATTTTCTATGCCTGTGATGGTAATCTTTGCGGAATGGAAGCTTTTAAACCCAAGCATTGGCTTTATTAGTTTTTTGATAAATCTATCAACAATATTATTTAGATATTTTATTTGAAGAACTGTAATCTTCAGAAATTTCTGCATTCAAATCATCAAGAGCAGCAGTATTACTGCCGCTTTTATCAATTACAATTTTCTCAGGAAGATAGTTACTCCTGAAGGCTTTACGAAAGAATGCAAGTGCTGCAGACTTGTCTCTACTAACACACAAGAGGAAGTCTACAGTATATAAATAAACCCATTTACCGTTTAATTTAATGTAAGTCTCTCCAACTACTACCAACCTGCTTCTTTCTTTTCCTTACTGCCTCATCTATCAGTGGTGATAACCCACCTTTGTAACGTAGCATTTTGCTCCCCTTATACTCATCATTTCTTCCAAATCTCGATAGCTCAAAGAGAATCGACATTTCATGTATACAGATAACATCCGCTGAAAAGCTAAATCCTTTGAAATATGGCAACAATTTTTGATTGATACGAAACATCTTTGCTTTTTTTTTAGACAATTATATCATTCTTCTTTCTACTTCCCTACAAATGCGACAGAACCTTTTCATGATACTGTTTATAATCCTCAAGACTCTTTGATATTTTGCCTTTTAACTCTTCTTGCGAATCTTTGCTTTTTAACGTTTCTTGCAAATTTTTGTCTTTTAACAACTCGTTAGCGTTAGATTTTTCAATTTTTGGCTTCCACTCATCATATGTATATTTTTGTTTCCCACCATATTTTGTACCATAACACTCGCTTCCTGCATTAAATATTTCTTCGTTACAGATTTTATCACCCTGATAAAAGTAATCGCTTATATTAATTTTATCGCTAGTTAAAGTTTGTCTAATTGCTGCTTTATTTTCTGCAAGTTCTTCTCTGTACTTGTTAATGCAATTTAGTAATTCTTTTTTGCAATCTGTAGTCATAAGCTGTTTCCTTTAATAAAATAATTAATACTTTATTACTAATCTGAGGTATACTAAGGTAGTGATAAGAAGTCCAGCATCTACAAAGTTTGTTTAAACTATTTTCAAAACGAATAAAATGTAATTTTAGGTAAATAAAATGAATTACGATGTAATCATTTCAGGTGGTGGGCTAATTGGTCTTATTACTGCTATTGACCTGAGTAATGACTCTATATCTGTAGCCATAATTGAGAAAAATAGTTTACCACGTGCAGTTGATGATAATCGAGCATTTGCCATTTCTCAAGGGTCAAAAAAAATACTAGAAAAATTAGGGATTTGGCAGTTCTTAGAAGATGAAGCTGAACCAATACTTGATATATGCATATTAGATGGAGATAGCCCATTTACTGTGCATTATGACCATAAAATGGTTGGTGAAGAGCCAATGGGTTATGTAATCAAGAGCGCTATTATATGGAATGCAATTAATAATAATTTTTTGCATAAACTCAATATATATTCTCCACGTTTCTATAAAACAATCGCTTGTGACGAAGGATACGTGGAAGTTACTCTTGATAATGATCAAAAATTGATATCATCGCTATTTATCTGTGCTGAAGGTAAAAACTCTAAGCTGCCAGAGTTGTTTTCTATAACAATAATAAAATTTGATTATAAACAAAATAGCATGGTATTTAATGTAAAACATGAACTACATCACCAAAACTTAGCTGTAGAGCGGTTTTTTCCTGGTGGTCCATTTGCAATTTTGCCAATGAAAGGTGGCTATACTTCTTCAATAGTTTGGACAGAAAAATGCGAAATTTCAAAAATGCTGATGAGCTTATCTGAAGAGGAGTTTATCATAGAACTCAAAAAAAGATTTGGTTCTTATTTGGGAGAAATTGAATTAGAGGGTGAAAGAAAATCTTACCCTTTGAGTTTTACTTTTGCGAGAAAGCTTCATAAAAGCAGAATTTTGCTTATTGGCGATGCAGCACATTCAATCCATCCAGTTGCAGGTCAAGGACTTAACCTTGGAATGAGAGATGTAGAGAGTGTTATTAGACAAATAACTGCTGCAAAATCCTCTGGCATTGATGTTGGCAGTAATTATCTATTGAAGAAAATTTCACGTGATAGATACTTTGATAATTTTACTATGGCACTTGCAACTGATGGACTAAATAGAATATTTTCCAACAGAATACTTTGCGTTAAAGTTCTGAGCAATCTTGGTTTAATGGTAGTTGAAAATTCAGATTTTCTTAAAAAAAGCTTCGTTCGACATGCTATGGGGTTTATATAAATCATTAGATTTCTTTCATCATAATCAGGTGTCATTAGAGTAGTTGACACTGGAGCCCAAATTCCATAATGTCATGCCAGTGCCCAGACACTGGCATCCAGAAAAATTTATAAGCAAACTTGAGCTTATGCTAAATTTGATGAAATGAAAAACTGAATTCCAGCGTCACGCACTGGAATGACAAGAAAAAGGGTACTGGCATGACATTAAATGATTTTCCTTATTTTAGCATTAAACGCGATGAAGAAAATCATTTATAATCGCTATAGCAACTAGTGTTGAAACCTGACGTACCTTTTGGCTTGACAAACGAGAGTTTTTATCTGATTTGACAACAAGGGCTTCTAGATGACTTTGAAAGTAAATATTACCATGCTTATCTTCGATAGCTTCTATTACCCCGTCATTGGCAAATGCTGCAATTTTATATCCAAGTAGCTCTAGCCTTCTTCTATTCTCTGTAGTATTACTTACTGTACCTGAATGAGCATTCGGAAAATAAGTTGAAAACCAGCCATTTTGATTAGGTAGTAAAAATCTAGCTACCACTTTTTCCAAACGACTACCTGGAACAATTTTTATCTGCTGAAGAGATATATTCTCTTTTTGTGGATAGGATGATGATTTTAAATGATTCTTCTCATCATTAACAACATTTGTTATTTCAATTTCTTTTGCATGCATAATGTCTTGTAAACCACCGCATATGGCAAGCAAATGAATTGTAGGATTGTCATCTACTATTTTTACAATTGCTTCATTCACAAGCTGGCGGTAAGGGTTAAGAGCTGAATGAAAGTTATCTGAAATAAATATTCTGTTTATCTTTTGCTCTTTGATAAATTTTGCAACTTCAACTTTTATTCGATCTAGTATCAGCTTTTTTGCCAATATTTCATCTTGTTTTGCGAACTCTTCTTGGATTTCTTTTAGATTAATTATTTTGTCGTAGTCAATGAATATAGTTTTAACCCCAAAATTATTGAATATCTCATAGATATTTTGAGATTCATCTGTTTGCAATAAACCAACAATTATATTATAATTTACTGCATTTTCCACTGTCAAAGCAGATAATTCTTTGTTTACTTTTTCACTATAAGCGATATTACTTAATAGTAGAAATGTAATTAATAGTATATTAAATATTCTATTGTAACATTTATACATTATTTCCTAAATAATTATATTAATATTATAATATATTATAGAACATTAAGAAAAAGAATGTGGCCTGAGCAGGAATCGAACCAGCGACACAAGGATTTTCAGTCCTTTGCTCTACCAACTGAGCTATCAGGCCAACTACGTACTTTCATTTTTAGATAAAAAACGTTATCATGTCCATCAAAAGTTTTTGAAGTATAGAAACAAAGAATGAACATTAGTAACAAAATAGGAATTTATCCTGGTACATTTGACCCCATAACTTTTGGGCACCTTGACATAATAAAAAGAGCATGTAAGCTAGTCGATAAGTTGATAATTGGTGTTGCAGAGAATGTTAATAAACATACTAATTTTGACATAAGACTGCGCACAAGCATGGCTAAAAATGAAGTGAAAGGAGCAGGAATTGATGCAGATATTATATCCTTTAATGGGTTGCTAGTGAAGTTTGCCAAAGAGCAAAATGCTTCTGTTATTATTAGAGGACTGAGAGCAGTATCGGATTTTGATTACGAGTTTCAAATGAGTTGGGTAAATTATAAGCTCTTTCCTGAAATCGAAACTATATTTCTTCCTGCATCTGAGGATACTCAATTTATCTCATCAAGTTTTGTAAAGGAAATAGCGAGATTAGGAGGAGATGTTAGCAACTTTGTGTCAAAAAGTGTCCAAAGTGAATTGATTAATCTAAATAGGGTAGAAAATGGAGAATAAGTATTTGTTGTCTTTTTTATTTCCAAACGAGTATGTTAGATGTGTAAAATATTGTAAGCTAAAGGAGAGACATGTTAAAAGTGAGGGATAATAATGTAATAGTTTGCTGCCGTGGTGATGAGAATGATGATGGTTCTGGTCATCCAATAGTATACTTACACAAAGAAGGAGAAATGTATTGTCCTTATTGTAATAAGTCAATGGATGAAATAGTGAGTGCCGAAGAATTTCAATCTGTTGAGGTGAAAGTAATAAGCAAGAAGGAAAGAACCAAAGGTTAATAGTACTTCATTTTTTTAGCTTATGTAAATAGCAATGAGAGGGGCAGTAAAAATGAAACTATCCATACGGTCGAGTACTCCTCCATGGCCTGGTATAATACCTCCACTATCTTTAACATTGTAAACTCTTTTGATGAGTGACTCAGTGAAATCTCCAAGTTGGGCTAGAATAGCAACTATCAAACCAATTATTGGAGAATAAAAAATTGGAAATAAACTCAAAAATATTGAGCCAAAAATTGTACACACTATTCCAGCTAAGACTGCACCAAAAAGTCCTAACCAAGTTTTCCCAGGGCTAATGATTGGACAAATTCTAGTTTTACCAAAATTTTTGCCGAAAAAATAGGCAGCAATATCAATGCTCCAAATAGTTAAGATAAGCCATACTAATGCATATTTTCCCTGTGGTAGATTATATAGGCATATTAGCGAGGCATTTGGTAGTGCGATTAATAGTAATGCGAAAATGTATAAGATTCTATTGCCCTGAGTTAGATTATACCATTCAAAAGAAGATAAAACTGCAATTGAAAAAATTAGTAGATAAAATGATAAATCACTGAAATATGTAGCAAAAGAAAATATGAGTAATATTACTATTGAGGACAATATTCTAACCATAAAGTTATTATCTACCATATTTTTTTTCTCTTTTCGTATAATCTTCTAGTGCTTTGGTCAAATCTTGACAAGAAAAATCGGGCCACAAAGTATCACAAAAATACAATTCAGCATAAGCTGCTTGCCATAATAAAAAATTGCTTAACCTTTTTTCGCCACCAGTGCGAATTAATAAATCCAATTTTGGCAAATCTTTAGTATACAGAAATTTTTCAAATTCCTCTTCCAATACGCAATCAATATTTCCTTTTATGACGTTGTTGATAGCATGTATAATTTCCTGCTTTGCTCCATAACTAACTGCAACAGTGAGTAATAGACCATCGTTCTTATGTGTCACTTCTTCTGCTTTTTTGATTTGATCGAATATTTTACTGGGCAATAGACTTAAATTGCCAATAAAATTTAACTTAATGTTACAATTGTAAATGAATTTCATTTTATCTTCATTAGTTAAAGTGTAGTAAAATAAATTAAATAGGTAGTCTGTTTCGTTTTCAGATCTGAGCCAATTTTCCATGGAAAATGCATACAAAGTTAAGTAAGGTATGGCCAGGACTGTGCAATGCTTAGCAATATCAAATGCAACCTCACTGCCTTTTCTATAGCCATCAATTTTTACCCTTCCTTGATTGTTTGCCCACCTACCATTACCATCCATAATAATTGCTAGATGTTTTGGCAGAGATTCTAGATTCAACATTTGAATTCAACCTGTTCTAATTAGCTTAATGTGTAATAGTTTAGACTTGATCTGACAGGCATGAATTAACTGA
>NZ_JAFEVF010000012.1:0-23879 GCF_048054115.1 Wolbachia endosymbiont of Nasonia vitripennis
TATCTTACTTTGTTTGCTTGTCAGATCAAGTCTAAACTATTACAGATGACAACGGAGGGGCCACTTGCATGACAGCCTTTTAAAATTGGTATGACACCTTTTTGGTACACAACCTTTGGTGCATTATGCACTCAAGACAATGTCATTCCAGCACTTCCTCTCTTGTCATTCAAGTAGCCTCTTTGGTATCAAAGAATAGCCTCTTTGGTGTCATCAAGTAGCTCCTTTAATGTCATTCCAGTGCTTGACACTGGAATCTAGTAAATTTATTTATTATATATGAAAAGTTATTATATTTATATACTTGCAAGTGAACGCAATGGAACCCTATATACAGGTATAACATCAAATTTGACTAAACGAATTTGGGAACACAAAAGCAAAGCCATCTCTGGTTTCACGTCAAAGTACAATGTTTGTAAACTAGTCTATTTTGAAGAATTTCAAGAGATAAACTTAGCAATTAGTAGAGAAAAACTCCTAAAAAGCTGGCAGAGAAAATGGAAAATAAACTTAATTGAAAAAACAAATCAAGAATGGAAAGATTTATATGATGAAATTGTGTCTGGATGACAGTGTCTGAGTACACAACTGTACGAACATTGCAATATGGCGCATCGTTGGCACTGGCTTCCATTCAAGACGGTGTCATTCCAGTCTGGAATCTAGAAGAGAAAATGGATCCTAAACTGAAATAACAACTCTTTTAAACTAAGTTCTCTGGATCCCAGACTGGGATGACATCAAAGGGGCTACTGAAATGACAAGAGAGAGCTACTTAGATGACATTCCGCCATGTCATTCCAGCACTTGATGCTGGAATCCAGATAAAAAACCAGTCTGGAATGAAAAAAAGAGAGAGAACCTTTACACACCTCTCTCTTTGACTGAAGAAGCATGATTTTCAACTCTTACACCATCAGTTAATCCTCCTGGCAGTTCCACAGCAGCATTAGCAGCTTTTTGCTGACTCTTAGGAGAAGACTCTTCTCCTTTGCGTTTCTTCCCTAAATCCTTCTTTTCTGTGTTGTTCCTTTTCACTCTCCTGTGTCGCTCTGGAGCGGGTGGACAGACAGCTAATTTTGGTTTTTCAGTTTTCTCTTCTTTTGCTTCTTTCTTTTCTTTATTCATTTTTTCCAGTTTTTGTACTTCACTATTTTTGTGACTTATAACAGGTTTAGGTAGAGTGTCTACTAATTTTTCTATAGGCTTTGGTAAAATAGCACGTTCTTGCTTATTCAGAGTGATTGGCATTGGAACTTGAGATGAAAAATTAAATAGGGAAATTGGTGTGATTTCATTCACTTTTGTTTCTATTTCTTGACGAACTTCTTTTGATTCTGTTTTTTCTGCTTTTTTGTCTCTTTTTTCCTCAGTTACATCTTGCTCTACTACTGCTGCTAAATCAACTGCAAAAATTTCTGCAAACATTGCAATGACTGAGCCCACGAGAAAAGTTTGAAGCTTCAATTTTAAATTTTGCAACGCTTGCAAACGTTCGAGTATTGCTATTTCCTCTTCCGGAGATAACCCACCACTGAGTAATTTCTCCTGCAATTCTTTTATCTCTTTGTCTAGCCTTTTATCCCAACTTAAATCTAAATCTTTTTTGAAGATCTTTTTAACTAATTCCTTAAGCTTATCACGCAAAAACTTAATTATCGAAAGAAGCAGATTTTTCTCTTTCTTCTCCTTGAGCATTTTGTAGACTTTCGGATCTACATTTACTTCAAAAAGATTAAAGAGGGATTCAAAGAAATTTGCGAATACCCCTTGATTATTATCAGTAAAGTAATCCTTATTATCTTGTATCTGTAGCTCTACTTGAGATAATGTTTCATCAATGCAACTCGCAGCCTGACGCTCAAGCTCTATTCTCTTGAGCTCAGCTTTCCTAGCAAGCTCCTCCATGAATCCTTTTAATTCATTGAGCTTCTGCTCTGCAGAGAGATCTTGCTCTCTGATTCGATTAATGTAGATTGAGCTACCGTCCTCTTCGTTGTTATTGATTAAAAAATTTTTCATTGCTTTTTCTCCATTAATTGAATTACTGTTTCTATAATTGTTTAGAAAGCTTTTTACCATTTTATCTTAAGTCTATAAAATACAATAACTCAATCTTACAATATGAAGTATTTAATAAGTATTAATCTTAAAAAATATCAATAAATTATTGATATTTTTACATTCATACTATATACAGCCTAGCATATATTACGTAATTTTTCAAGAACATATTCACTATAACAGAAGACTTTCTTATTTGCCTCTAAAACACCTGCAAATCATATAATAAGAGAATATTATAATGTTTAGTGTAATACTATACAATGTTATAAAATATAGTATAATACTAGCATACCACTGAATTAATGCTGAGATATTCCCTTGCTTGATCAGTTAAAACACGTCCTCTTGGTGTGCGCTTTACGAAACTGACCTTGATTAAATAAGGTTCTACTGTTTCTTCAATATTGCCAACATCTTCAGATAGTGCAATAGATATGGTGTCAATTCCAACAGGTCCTGAGGTGTTAAACAAAAATCTCAGATAATCCATATCTAATTTATTTAGTCCCATTTTATCTATACCCAATTTTGATAGTGCAGAACCGGCAATTTCACAGGTAATTTTTTTATCATCTTTTACTTCAACAAAATCTCTTATTCTTCTGAGTAATCTCAAAGCAATTCTTGGAGTACCACGGGCGCGGCAGGCAATTTCCTGCACAGCATCCTTTTCGATTTCAGCACAAAGAACTCTTGCACCTCTTTTTATAATATCAACCAGTTCCTCAAAAGAATAAAACTCAAGATGCAGGGGAATACCAAAACGATCCCTCAGCGGTGCAGAAAGCAGTCCAAGCCGTGTTGTTGCCCCAATCAGTGTAAATGGTGGTAAATCTATTCTTAAAGTTCTGGTAGATGGGCCCTCACCTACTAGTATATCTAGGCAAAAATCTTCCATAGCAGTATATAAAACTTCCTCAATGCTACGATTTAATCTATGGATCTCATCGATAAATAGAACATCTTTTGCATTTAAAGTAGTGAGCACTGCAGCTAAGTCCCCAGCTTTACTAAGCAATGGACCAGAAGTTGCACGAAAGCTAACCCTTAACTCCTTAGAGACAATTTGTGCTAAAGTTGTTTTACCAAGCCCTGGAGGACCATAGAGCAATACGTGATCCAAAGCTTCAGCTCTCGTCTGTGCAGCATTTATAAACACTTTTAAATTTTGTATTAAGTCTTTTTGCCCGACAAAATCATCAAGTTGCTCAGGCCGGATATTTAAATTACGTACATCTTCAGAGTATTCCTTACTACATGATATTGACTTCATATTGTTTTAAGCGCCATACGAATAATATCTTTAGTGTCCAAGTTTGGTGATTCATCTTCTATTTTTTTTATTGTATCATAAGCTTTTGTTCTTTCATATCCAAGATTGATCAAAGCTGAAAGAGCATCTTCACTAATTGAGTGAAAATGATTGTTATTTATCTCTAATTTACTTACTTTGCCATTCAGCTCAGTAATAATTCGATTTATGAGTTTCAGGCCAAGTCCACTCACCTTAAGTGCTAGTTTATCCTCATTTATAATTGCCAAAAACAGTTGCTCTGGAGTTAATTTGCTCAAAATTGACATTGCGGTTTTATAGCTGACACCGCTCACTTTAACTAATAAACGCAGACACTGCTGTTCTTCTTTACTTATAAAGCCATATAGCTGAGTAACGTTTTCTCTGCTATTTGCATAAGTGTCGATAAGTAATTTTACTCTACTTCCAATCGAACAAGCACTTAAAGTTTTGGCTGAAAGATATACTATGTAGCCAACATCATTCACATTCAGGATTATGTGATCGCTACACACCTCATCAACTATTCCTCTTAGATTTCCTATCATTTCTAGTACTTTATAAAATTCAGTTTAAATGCTCCTGAATCTTAGGTCAAGCAAACGAACATTATAGAAGTAGTTCCAGTTTCAATCATTGCAGACAAGTTTGCAGGAAATCTATTTTAATATGTTATTCCAGATCATTATGTAATTGAACCACAAGTTACTCCGATAGAAATAGAATTGCAGTCTCCTAACTTAGCTAAGTAATAGAAATTTCTATCTTTGGTGAAATAAAGGTAATTGTTTACTGTTTGCGAAAATATTTGCATAATTTAAGTAACATTACTTGATAAGAATTAACTATGGAGCTTAATAAGATTGCAGCATCGATTTTACTTTCTGGATTAATAATTATGATAGTTAGTAATGTAGTTGATATACTCTACAACCCAGAGGATTATAAAATTGAACACCAAACAATAGTAGCAGCCAGCAATGAGCCTCAACAAAAGATTGAACAAGTGGCACTTGATATTGGAGAGCTCATGCAGAATGCTAGCTTTGAAAAAGGCAAGTCAGCAGCAAAAAAATGTATAGCTTGTCATAGTTTTGAGAAAGGTGGAATGAATAAAGTGGGGCCAAACTTATGGAACGTGGTTGGAAATAAAAAGGCCCATCTTGGCAGCTCATTCAATTACTCAAAAGCACTACTTGAAAAAGGTGGGAAATGGGAGTATGAGGAGTTATTTGCTTTTTTAAAAAATCCAAAAGCCTACATAAAAGGTACACGTATGGCATTTGCAGGCATTTCCAATCCACAAGAGATTGCAGATCTAGTCAGCTATTTGCGTTCGATGAGCGATAGTCCGGTTGCCTTGCCAAAGTAGTATGAATTATTGTAAATTACTCGATGGAAGTAATGGCCATATAGCATATCGAAAGCTACAAGGAAAGAAGGCTTCTATAGTTTTTTTTAGTGGTTTTGCATCCAATATGGATGGAACTAAAGCAACTGCCGTTTACAAATTTTGCCAAGAAAATGATATAGCACTTGTGCTCTTTGATTATTTTGGCCATGGTAATTCAAGCGGTGATTTTGCTGATTATACAATAAGTGATTGGCAAAAAAATTGTGCTAAAGTGATAAGTGAATTAACTAGCAATAAACAAATAATTATAGGTTCAAGTATGGGAGGATGGCTGATGCTGCTCACTGCTCTTCAATTTCCAGAAAAAATTGCAGCATTAATCGGCATATCATCTGCTCCTGACTTCACTGAAGATTTAATATTCAAGCAATTGTCAGACAAGCAAAAAGAAGAGCTAAGCTCTAAAGGTGTAATAGATTTTACTTCGGAGCATTGTGCATACAAAATAACTAAAAATCTGATCGAAGACGGTAGAAAGAACCTTCTTTTAAACAGAGAAGCAATAGATATAAACTGTCCTGTGCGCTTATTGCATAGCATTAATGATAAAGATGTTCCTTATCAAACTTCATTGAATTTAGCTGAAAAAATTAAGTCAACAGACGTTGAAGTACACTTAATAAAATCAGCAGAACACAACATGTCTGATAATCATTCACTGAAAATTTTATTTAAGACCATCAGAGAATTTTTGCCAGGAGAAATATATAATTGAAGTAATTCAGATGTGTTTGTCGTAAGAGCTGCAGTTATAGCTTCAACAGTAGGCACTATTCTTGATCACCTCAACATTTTCTCTTGGCAATTCTTTAATAAATCGAGAAGTGCGCATTGGTTGCCACTGATTATTAATTTCCCTCCTATCTGCACATGAAATGATCAACCTTTCTTTTGCTCTAGTTATGCCAACATATGCAAGTCTTCTCTCTTCTTCTAAAGCTTTACCACTTTTATCTTCAAAAGATCTTTGATGAGGAAATAATCCTTCTTCCCAACCAGGTAAAAACACGCACGGGAATTCAAGCCCTTTAGCCGCATGAAGAGTCATAACATATACAGTGTCATCGCTATTCATATTATCCACTTCCATCACCAAACTAATATGCTCCAAGAAGGTTATAGTGCTGTCAAAATTCTTCAAAGATGAAATGAGCTCTTTAACATTTTCTATTCGCGCTAAACCCGTCACTCCTTCATTCTCAAGCATTTCCATATATCCTGATTGATTTGCTACGATTTTAACAAATTCATGCAGTGGTTTTACGCTTACTATTTCTTCCCAAGCTTTAATTTTATTTAAAAAATCATTTAGTGAGAGTTTAATTCTTTCGGTTACTTGATCACTATTAACCAATATTTTTGCTGCCTGAAAAAAAGAAATTTTGTTATCCTGAGCAGTCGTGTATATTTTCTTTAGAGTTGTAGCTCCTATGCTTCTTTTTGGACGATTTACGATCCTTTCAAAAGCGAGATCATCATTATTATTTGTAACAAGCCTCAAATATGCAATTATATCCCTTACTTCTTGACGTTCGTAGAATTTTACGCCACTTATAATCCTATAGGGAATTGAATATTTTATAAAATACTCTTCGAGCACTCTAGTTTGAAAAGTCGCTCTTACGAGCACTGCAATGTCACTAAATCTGTATTTATTGAGCTTTAATATCTGTTCGCTTATGAACCTTGCTTCAGCTTTCCCGTCCCATAATTTTATTAGATTTACCTTTTCCCCTTCAATGTTTGTTGTCCACAACTTTTTTTCTAAGCGAGTCTTATTGTGATTGATAACATATGATGCAGTTGCAAGTATGTGGGATGTTGACCTGTAGTTACACTCCAGTTTAACGGTTTTTGCATTTTTAAAATCATCGGAAAATTTCAAAATATTTTCAACTTCTGCACCACGCCAACTGTATATCGATTGATCGTCATCTCCTACACAACAAATATTTGAGTGCTCTTTTGCAAGGTATTTTAGCCAAAGATATTGTATTGCATTTGTATCTTGATATTCATCTACCATAATATATTTAAACTTGTTTTGGTAGTAGGACAGAACCTCGGTCTTTTGATTAAAAAGTTGTATGTTATATAACAATAAGTCACCAAAATCAACAGAGTTAAGAAATTTCAACCTTTCCTGATATTGGTGATAGACTTTGAGTGCAGTCACGTATACTTGCCTAAATGATTGAACATCTTCCACTTCAGACGGCAATAAACACTTCTCTTTCCATTGCTGAATAATATTCATAATGGTCTTACATTTTTCTGATAGGTAATCAGGGCTGATTTCATTAATAATATTTTTTATTACCTGTAATTGATCATCCACACCAATGATTGTGAAATTGGAATTTAAGCCAACAATTTCAGCATGATAACGTAAAATTTTTGCTGCAATTGCGTGGAAGGTGCCAAGCCATGGTATATTTGTGCCCGTAAGTTCAAGCACTCTTGATATCATTTCATTTGCTGCTTTGTTCGTGAATGTAACTGCTAAGATCTCATCGGAGTAAGCGTAGCCATTTCGAATTATGTGCGCTATTCTTGAAGTGATCGTTCTTGTTTTTCCCGTTCCGGCTCCTGCCAGTATTAAAACTGGTCCATCTATGTTAGTTACAGCTGATTGTTGTTCTGGATTTAGCAGCGAGAGATAATCGTTCATTGTAGCCCTATAAATTATAGCTGCAGTAAGTTAATCTTACTACTTGCGCTCTGTAAAGTTTTTGTTGCTTGCTTCCAGTTTATTTCAAACAGTAGGTGCCTGGATTGACAAATGTTAAAATTTTAGGTAATATTGAAATATATACTAATAATAGTAAATAGATAATAAATATGTTTGCTAATTTAAATGGTCAAGAACAATTACAACAAAGAAAAGTGCGTTTTGCAGACCACAATGAGCTATCAGAAGATAAATCTGAATATGACTGGTATGGCTGGATCGATCACTTGATATCTCTGGAGTTTCACAAGGCTATAGAGGAGTTAGAAAAAGAGATCAGTGAGTTAGAAAAAGAACTCGAAGAATTAGAGGATAAAAATAAAAAGAGGTTAAAAAGTGATACGGAAACAGACCTCAAATTTATCAAATACCTAACTAAGCATTTTAATAATCCTGAAGAGATTATAAAGGAGTTAAAATCGTATGTTGATGAGGATAAATCTAGAGCGTCAAATAGGATGAAAAGTCATATTGTATTGGTCAGATATTTTGCTGAAAAGGTGCAAATAAAAATGACTGAAGAAACCAACGAATTTATAAAAGGCATTAAAATTAAATACGAGAAAAAACAAGAACTAAAAGATTGCGTAAAAAAAACCCTCAATCTCTTTATGCTACTTCAGATAAAAATACAGCTAAACAATATGACGAAGAGGCTTACGATAATAAGCTAAAAGAATTAAGGAATTTAATTATTCATTCAAAAAATAACTTTAATCATGATATCCATGTAAGTCTGCTTATTAGAGTCAATAATGTTATTGTAGGTGATATTTGGGATAAACCTAGTAAACTAGGAAAATCTATTCATGAATGGAAGCTGATACATTGTGTAAAAGAATTGCTAAAGATTAACCATGGAAATTTTAAACAAATATTGGGTAACATTGAAGATCTCATGGAACCATCATTAAAGCAATATAAAGAGCTAAGCCCTCCTATCAACATAACACAAGATCAAAATCTTAAAACAACAGCACTTGCAGAAGTAAGTTTGCAGTCTAAGGAATCTTTTCCAGGCGATACTGAGAATGATTTACAAGGCACCCAACCTACACCAGGAGGCTGTAAACCACTAAAGCGTGAAGGAACAGAAGGATTAGCTGTTCCTTCAGCTGGCACTAAAATAGATATGAATAGTGGCCAATTACAAACAACCTCTCACGAACTGCAAAACCCTTATGATAATGCAGGTATGTATAGCGCTTTAGGTGTTGCTGTTGTCGGTTTTATAGCAATTGGAGTGATGTTATGTGCTACAGGTAATCCAGTTCTTGGAGGAGTCTTTATAGCAGTCCCTGTAATTAGTGCATTAATACTTGGTATTGCAAAAATTTATGAAGAAGTCAGTAAAAAGAAGGAAAAAAAGCCAGAAATAGATACATTGACCGCCTTGAGAGAAGTGCTTACCCCTCAATGGTTAAGTAAGGGTAGAGTTTCAAATATTTAATATGATATTGACTTTATTGTAATAGTGCTTTAATTAGGTAAGTAGCGTTGAAAGTAGTACGTTAATGCCTTTTTTCTTTTATTTTTTTGCAATTCTTAGCATTTTATCTGCTGTATGCGTAATTAGTGTAAGGAATCCTGTGCATGCAGTATTATTTTTAATTTTCACCTTCGTTAATTCTGCAGTTCTTTTTATTCTCCTTGGAGCTGAATTCATCGCTATGATGATGCTGATAGTATACATCGGTGCAGTTGCAGTGTTATTCCTCTTTGTAGTCATGATGCTCGATATTGACTACATAAGATTGCATCAGGGTTTTGCAAAGCATTTCACTCTTGGTGCTATATTATGTGTTGTGTTTTTTCTAATCATCAGCTTTGTAATTCGCAGTTCAGAACCGAATATAAGCAATGTTATAAACTATAATAACAATAACGTGAAAGCTATCGGTAATTTGCTCTACACTGACTACATGTACGCTTTTCATCTTTCTGGTATTCTGCTGCTTGTTGCAATTGTTGGTGCAATTGCTCTTACTTTGCAGGAAAAGAAAAAAGGAGTTAGAAAACAGAACGTGTTAAAGCAATTGACACAATCTTCATCTGTAAAATTGATTAAGGCTAAATTTGGAAAAGGAGTGGAATGGAAATAGGATTAAATCACTTTTTGATAATTGCTGCTGTTTTGTTCACTATTGGCGTGTGTGGTATTTTCATTAACCGTAAGAGCATAATCAATATACTGTTATCAATAGAAATATTATTGCTGGCAATTAATATCAATCTAGTTGCTTTTTCTGCCTTTATGAATGATATAGTTGGGCAAATTTTTGTGATGTTTGTGTTGACTGTTGCGGCAGCAGAGTCAGGAGTTGGGCTTGCAATATTGGTTGTATATTATAGAAGCCGTGGCAATATAGACGTTGAACAAGCAAATTTAATGAAAGAATGAAAGTATGATGGATATACTGAAATTAATAGTATTTCTGCCACTTTTTGGTTCATTGTTTGGAGCATTTTTTAGAAAAAGTCAGTTAGTTACAACGGCAGGGATTGGAATATCTGCAGTTTTATCTTGGTATGTTTTTCTCACCTTCTCTGAAAATTATCACTTGAGTTTATTTCCTCTATTTTCATTAAGTGTATTAAAAGTAAATTGGGCAATTAGTGTGGATGCTCTCTCATCCTTAATGCTTACTGTCATTACCACCGTTTCACTAGTAGTCCACCTCTATTCTATCGGTTATATGGAGTATGACAAAGGGAAGTCGAGGTTTTTTTCTTACCTATCGCTATTTACGTTTTGCATGATTGTGCTGGTTGTAAGCGATAATTTCGTGCAGCTTTTTTTTGGCTGGGAAGGGGTTGGCCTGTGTTCTTATTTACTCATAGGATTTTGGTTCCAAAAATATTCTGCAAATAATGCAGCAATTAAAGCATTTGTTGTGAATAGGGTAGGAGACTTTGCACTATTGATTGGAATCTTTCTTATTTATTATACATTTCACTCTTTGAATTTTACTGAAGTTTTTGATACAACTGATCTTCTTGGCACGCAGAACATTAGAGCATTCTGCTGTGAATTCAAAGTAACTCATATAATATGCATATTACTTTTTATTGGCTGTATGGGTAAATCTGCACAGCTTGGTTTACATGTTTGGTTGCCAGATGCAATGGAAGGGCCAACCCCTGTTTCTGCACTCATTCACGCAGCAACGATGGTAACAGCAGGTATATTTTTAGTAGCAAAATGTTCTCCATTATTTGAGCTATCAAATGTGGCACGAGAATTAATAGTTATTGTTGGGGCACTTACTGCTTTCTTTGCAGCTACGGTTGCGATTACTCAGAACGATATAAAAAAAATAATTGCTTATTCAACCTGCAGTCAACTTGGTTATATGTTCATGGCATGTGGGCTTTCTGCTTACAATGTTGCTATTTTTCATTTAATGACACACGCTTTTTTTAAAGCTCTACTATTTCTTGGTGCTGGCAATGTGATTCATGCAATGCATCATGAGCAAAACATTCAGAAAATGGGAAATTGCTGGAAGAAAATCCCTTGCACTTATACTCTCATGTGGATTGGATCTCTTGCGCTTTCTGGAATATTTCCATTTGCAGGTTTTTACTCAAAGGATTTGATAATTGAACATGCTTATAGCACGGATAGCTTTGCTTTTGTAATAAGCTTAGTTGTTGCATTCTTCACAGCGTTTTACTCTTGGAGGTTATTGCTTCTTGTGTTCCACAGCCAAAAACAAAGTAAAATTAATATACATGAGGCACCAAAGATTATGCTTATACCATTACTGATACTCGCTTTTGGATCAGTATTTTCTGGAATATGGGGAGCAAATATTTTGAACATAACTAGTAATGCGTTTTGGAAATCAAGTTTAGTGATGATTGATGAGCATGGAGTTCATAATTTCTTTATAAAACTACTGCCAACCTTAGCAAGCCTAAGTGGAATAGCACTTGCGTACCTAATTTACCAATATCAAGTAATTAGGCAAATTAAGAGTAAATTTTTACTTAAGTTTTTGCAGAATAAATGGTACTTTGATGAGGTATATGAGTTTGTTATAATTGCACCGATAAGGTTTATATCTAGGCTTCTATGGAAGTTTGATGTTAAGGCTATTGATTCATTTGGACCAAATGGTGTTGTAAGGTTGGTTAATGAATGTTCAAAAAGTTCTATAAAGTTACAAACTGGTTATATATTTGATTATGCATTTATTATGTTTGTTACTTTAATAATCGGTGCTTTATATATTATTGGAATTAAATAGAAGGTGTTGTTACTTAGTATATTCTTGCTTCCACTGATAGAAGCGTTGATTTTATCCTCGATCAGGATTAATCATCAATCTATACACTTAAGATTCCTTGCCCTATTTTTTGCTGTACTTCCATTTTTGCTTAGCATTGTAGCTTGTATAGAATTTGATTATAACAATACGGACTTTCAGTTTGTCAGCTATCCAGTAAGAGATATTGGAATAGGGGTGGATGGAATATCGTTGCTTTTCCTTCTACTTACGACCTTCTTATTTGTTATTTGTATGCTCTATAATTGCAAAATGAGTTATACGACCCTAAAAGCCTATATGGCATTATTTCTACTGCTTGAGAGTTTTGTAGTCGGTTTTTTCGTTTCACTGAATGCTATAAGCTTTTATGTGTTTTTTGAAGCTGTCTTAATACCAATGTTCTTTATTATTGGCATTTGGGGAGGGAAGCAAAGGATATATGCGACGTTTAAGTTATTTCTTTATACATTAACTGGCTCATTATTATTTCTACTTGGGTTGGTATACATCTATAGTGTTTTTGGAACGTTTAGTATACAAAAATTAGCTACATTAGTGCCAAGCCTTGATCTTGAAGTGCAGTCATTGCTGTGGATTGCATTTTTTATTTCTTTTGCAATAAAAGTACCGATGTTTCCATTTCACACTTGGCTTCCTGATGCACATGTGCAATCACCAACTTCTGGGTCTGTGATTTTAGCTGGCTTGCTTATTAAAATGGGGGGATATGGATTTTTAAGGTTTTCTATTCCAATGCTTCCTCAGGCAAGTTTGTATTTTTCAAATTTCGTTGTTGTGCTGAGCATTATTGCGGTGATATATGCTTCGCTAGTTGCGTTTGCTCAAGATGATATAAAGAAGTTAATAGCTTATTCTTCAATAGCACATATGGGGATCGTTACCGCTGGCCTCTTTTCATTTTGTGAGGAAGGAGTACTGGGTAGTATATTTCAAATGATTAGTCATGGCCTTATTTCTGCTGCTTTATTTTTATGTGTTGGAATGCTATATACTCGAACTGGGACTTTGGAGATTGCAAAATATTTTGGCATAGTAAACACAATGCCAAAATTTGGTTTTATGTTCATTTTATTTTCAATGGCTTCAATAGGGCTACCTGGAACATCTGGGTTCGCAGGTGAGTTTTTGGCTATGGTTGGGATGTTTAAGAGCATAGGGTTTTTTACAGGATTTATCGCACTTGGCACTATTTTAAGCGCAGTTTATATGCTGAATTTATGTAAGCAAATAATATGGGGGGTTAGCTATTCTAAATTATTAAATAACCGTTTGGATAGCATAGAATTTTCTGTCTTAATTCTGCTTGCAGTGTTTGTTATTTTGCTTGGATTTTACCCAACCCTTGCACTGAATTATTTGAAGCCATGTATGGCAAATTTGTTAGTCAAATATAATGCGCTATGAATTATATACAGATATTGCCGGAAATGTTCTCTATTATCTCCTCGTTAGTGTTGCTACTGCTTGGAATTATATTTAACCGCCGAACTATCAACTTATTAGCACTTGGCTGCACAGTGGTAACTTTGATTATTTTAATTATTTCGGCAGAAAACAATGAAATTTTTCTCTTTAATTCGTTGTTAAAACTCAATTTATACATCAGGTCAGCCCAAGGGTTAATTCTCAGCACAGGAATTTTAATACTTTTGATGCTGAATTTATCAAAATATGACTATAAATATGAATTTTCAATACTGATTCTTTTTGCGCTATTTGGCATGATAACTTTGGTTTCAGCAAATAGTCTGATTTCTTTTTATTTAGCTTTTGAGTTGATGAGTATATCTTTGTATGTTCTTGCGAGCTTTAATAAAGATTCAGCTTATTCATGTGAAGCAGGAGTGAAATATTTTACACTTAGTGCACTATCTTCCTGCATTATGCTGTATGGAATGTCGCTGCTTTATGGATATACAGGACAAGTCAATTTCTCTGAGCTCGGTTCATTCTTGCAAAACCATCAGATAACTTATGGAATAGTTTTTGGGTTAGTTTTTATCCTTATTGGTTTGTGTTTCAAGCTTGCTATTGCTCCTTTTCATATGTGGGCTCCAGATGTCTATCAAGGTGCACCTACCATAGTAACTGCGTTTTTTTCTACGGCCCCAAAAGCTGCACTTGTAACATTTTTAATTCGATTGATGAATGAAGAGTTAGTAAATGTAAAAAGTTATGTTCAGCCTATTTTCTTATACGTTTCAGCATTGTCTGTGCTTATCTCAGCTTTTGGGGCCTTGCGTCAGCAAAACTTAAAAAGGCTGTTTGCTTACAGTTCAATTGGTCACATTGGTTTTATATTTGCTTCACTTTCTATTTTTACACAAGCAGGAACAGATAGTGCCTTAATGTATTTGGTGATATATATCATCACAAGCATAGGGCTATTCTCATATCTCGTACAAATTGACGATGATGATTGTGATATTGCAAATTTATCTGGTATAGGAAAAAAGCAACCAATTTTAGCATTCCATCTTTCTATACTATTACTCTCGATGTCGGGAATACCTCCACTTGCAGGTTTTATCGCTAAATTTTTTATATTCAAAAGTTTAATAAATTCTGGCTTTATCAGCCTGTCTTTGATTCTTGTAATAGCAAGTGTGATATCATGCTACTATTATTTAAATATCATGAAAGTTATGTATTTTGATAAAGCTAGTGGTAATAAGGTTGCTTATTCTAAGAGTCTATTCATTATCACTTCAGTGGCTTCACTGATCAATCTCGTTCTTTTCTTGTACGCAGAAGATCTTTACTCATTGATTAATTCATTGACAAATTAACAATTTAGTGTTTATAATTAGTGATTAATTAATATTTTGTGGTGAAAAATGAGTAAAAGAAAAACTGTTTTGAAATTTTCAATTGCCGCTCTCTTGCTAGGAGGATCGAGCACTGTAGCTGTTTTATATTTTCCTTATGTTGCTTTAGCAATTAAATTTGGTATTGTAATTTCTATAGCTCCTCTGGCAATTTTTGCCATTTCTGTAGTTGCTGCATTAGTTTCAGTAATTACATTAGCAGCATTTACTATTTTCGCCATACGCAGTAAGGGTAAATCTAATAAGGTTAGTAGCGAACCAGGAAGTAAAAATGAAGAAAAAGGACAAAGTCTAGTACAAGAAAAAGATGCACCTACTCCTACGCCACCGTTGCTCTCGCAAGAGCCTGAAAAGTCGGTTATTCCTATTCCACAACAACCACCAGTTGATGATCCAGTGGAAGAAACAGAAACACCGCAACCTGACGTTATGGTTAATGGTGCTGATCAGCAAGCTAACCAAACAGAGGAATCGTTGCCACCATATCCAGAACCCACCTCACCTCTAAATAGCATGGATCAACTAAAATCGTTTCCTGAATTGCCGTCAATTGTTGTGGATGCACACAACAATTTGGGAGATGGTAGTAATTCCATCAAAAATTATCAAGAAAATATGTCACTTCCAGTATATTTGCCCCAACAATCTCAGACTTCACAGCAACTTTCCCTAGCGCTTAGAGCTATATTAGATGATTCGAATTCGCTCTTGAAATTTAAGGCTGCATTTGAGGAATTTCAAAAAACAAGACAGAATAATTTACGTAGATCCAAATCACTTCCAAATCCGAATGTGATATTACCGATGAGTTTAAGTGAGGTGAAATCGAAGTGGAGAGAAACACAAGCTAGTATGACAGATAGTTATATTTCTTGGGGTACTAATTGGGATTATTCAATTACACAACCACTAGCTTACCAAGATGAATCATCAACCTCAATAATTGAAGATGTGGAAAGCGGTCCTGAAGCAATGTCCTATGACGTAAATGAAAATAGGGCTTCATATAGCAGTATGCAATCACCTGTATTATCAAGTTCTGCTAGCCGTGGCAACAGTTTTTCTGGATAAGAGAGTTTTTTGATAGAATTAAGAAAATGATCCCTGAAACATTTGAGGGCTTTCATATTCATCATTACAAAGAAGTTCCAAGTACTAATAAAGAAGCATTGGGTTTAATTGAGAAAGGGATATCAAATGAAACTGTCATTATTGCTGATAAACAAACAGAAGGTAGGGGACGCACTGGAAAAAGCTGGATTTCTCCAGAGGGTAATCTCTATGCGAGTTTGATAATTAACCAAGAAACGGATGTCAGCAAATTGACAGAATTGACTTTTGTGACTGCTCTTGCTGTTGGAAATACTTTATTATCGTTAAATTTCTTGAATAATCAAACCCACTGCGGTGTCATTCCAGTGCGTGACACTGGAATCCATACTTTTTCTTCTGGATCCCAGTGTCAAAGCACTGGGATGACAAGAGATCAATTCATAAACGATCTCAATCTTCAACATAAATGGCCAAATGACATTCTAATCGATGGCAAGAAAATAAGCGGAATATTGCTTGAAAAAAAATCCAATTCAAATTGGCTCATTATAGGAATTGGAATTAATGTCAATCATGCGCCACTTCCAGGCACAACGTGCATTAGCAATTACGGTGAATCTGTGTCTAACATGGATCTATTAAAGGAATTAATAATAAATTTTAATAAGCTAAGAAAGCAATGGCTATTTGATGGGTTTTATGCTATAAGAGAAATGTGGTTAAAAAAAGCATTCAAAATGAATGAGCAAATCAGTGTAAAGTTAGCTGACAAATTGTATGAAGGAATTTTTGCTGATATAGATAAAAGTGGTAAATTGGTGTTGCAGCAAAAGGATGGAAGCTTAATTTATTTTGATGCAGGTGAGTTATTTATTGGCAGTGCATTATGAATACATATGTAATTTTTGCTTACCTTATTAGTTTCATACTGATTGGTGGAAATTTGATTTTTACCGTTTCTTGCTATACTAAAAGTAAAAAAATTCTAGAAAGCCTGAAAGATAATAATGAAGAAGAAACATAAGCGATTACTTATAACTTCAGGAATTTTCTGCTTTTTAAGTTGTGCAGTTTTTTTTATTTTAACAACGCTCAAAGAAAATATCTCATTTTTCTATACAGTAAGTGAAGCCATAGTCTTGCCAAATAATCAAAAGCCAATCCGTGTTGGTGGAATGGTTGTTGAAAAGAGCGTGATACGGAGCGAAAGTGAAGTAGTTTTTCAGATGACAGATTTTAACAAAAGCGTTGTGGTGAAATATCAGGGAATACTTCCACCAATGTTTTCAGAAAAAAGTGGTGTTGTTGTGCAAGGTAAAATGTTTGATAATAGTACTTTTCTTGCAGATACGGTGTTTGCAAAACATGATGAGAACTATAAGCCGAAAGTCCTAAAATAGATTTCCTAATTCAGTTGTATTGAAATGGTATGTGAAAGAAAGCAACAGCCTGCTAGCAAGCTGTTACTTTCCTAACTACCACAATATATCAGAGTGAGCTGGTGCTTCCCATTCTACGTTATTATGGTCAATTATTGCTGCTTTTAATCCTTCAACTTCGCCCCTTAGGTGATCAAGTTCTTCTGCCCATGTTCTATATTCTTTATTATTATCAATAAATCCATCCTGCTGAATTAACTTATTCAAATGAGATAAACCATTAGCCAATGCTTTACTCATATCAAGAGACTCTCCTCGAAGTTGTGCTATGTTGTCCATAATTGAGACACGCAAGCCCGAAACAAACTTCTCGTTTAAATCGCAGACTAACTTATCCATAACTTGATTGACGTAATAAATCGATGCAATCTTGTTTTTAACGTCCTCAAAGTTTGTGGGCTTAACTGCAACTTCTATATCGTCTATTTTTTTAAAGTTGAAATCGCTCATTTGGTTTATTGCTTCAAAGTTATTTTCGCTTTCTTGTTTACTATTATTCATGCTAACTCCTATAAAATTAACTCAGCTACATCTAAATAGCATGCGAAAAGAGTAACAGCCTGCTAGCAAGCTGTTACCTTTTTTATTAAAGCAATCCGTTCTCTTCACCAGTAATATCGAGTGATGGAGAAGCTGGTGGAAGAGTAAGATCTGTTCTTAAATCATTGAGAGATTTTACTAAACCAGAATTTTCATTACCAACTGTCTTATTTAGTGCTTTAATTTGTTTATATTCATCTTTTATTATTGTATTTAAATTATTAATAATATTGGTATTAATTGCTTCTTTCAAATCATCTATAATCTTTTCAACGTGTAAGCCTCTTACAGGTCCTTCTAATTGTTTTTTGGAAAAATTTTCTTTTCCGGATTTTAGTTTGAAAGTTTGAAGTTGAGCAAGTTCTTGCGTTTTATCTTCTAATTTAAAATCAGGCATATTATTTCGTAAATTTTGATCTGTTTGCATATGAATTACCTCCATAAAATTAGTATTAGCTGCACATATAGTGCAATTTTTTAAACTCCTAAATATTAGTTTACAAGTATCCAAATTCATACTGAGCATACCCTTCTGTTGCTGCAAATTCAGCATTAGCGTCTTGAAGAATACGAGTTATTGAACATGGACTCTCCAGTGCTTCATTGTACGCAGGTGGAAGTTCAAATTCTTTTAACTTCTCATAAATTCCTTTTATTGTTTCACTTTGTTCATTAAACTTCTCTTTTAATGCATCAATAATAGCTTTAGACTGATCTTTACTGCTAAGATCGCCAATCACAGATATGACTTTCTCGTGAGGCAATTTGTGAATGATGTCTTTAAGCTCTTCTGCATCTACGTTATCCAAAAGTTCTTTAAACTGCTCACGAGACATATTATGAGCAAAAGCTTGAAGTTTTTCTGGTTTGTCAACTAAAGACTTAATAACCATCTGAATCTTATTAGGATCAGTTAAATCTCGAGCTACTATTTCAAGTTTCTCGTGGTCTAGCTTATTAATTAAATTATGTAATGTATCTTCTTCTAAAGTTTTTACTAAGATTGGAAGTTTATTTTTCAACGCGTCGTCCAAAATAGTGTTTATTATTTTCTCATCTGCATTTTTTATTAGTTCTACAAACTGGTCATCCTTCATTGTCTTGACCGCTATCTCGAACTGATCCATTTTAAGGTGAGGGAAAATTTGTTTTACTTGATCTGAGTTAAAGTCTTTTACTAAGTTCTCAACCTGATTCTCATTTAATAAGGGGACTATTATTTCTAACTTTTTTGAATCCAATGTGTGAGTAAGGGCTTGTAATTGATGATTGGTTAAATGATCCACTAAAGCTAGAAATTGTCCATCTGTTAAGTTCTCTGCTAAAACCTGTAGTTGTTTATTTGTTAAGCTCTTTGCTAAAATCTGTAATTTCTCATTATTAAGAATATCGGCAAGAGTCTCTAACTGATTTCCTGTTAAGTTCTTAAAAAAAGTTTTGGCGAACTCACTTGATATTAGTACACTCTTTGGTATCTTAGACGATGTTATATCTTCTATCAACTTTGCTGTATCATGGTGTGGCATACTGTATTGTAATATCTTGTTGTCAGGTGAATCGATTATGTTTCCTTCCTTATCTGAAAAATAATATTTATCGTCACCAAGACCTGATTCCTCCCATGTTAAATATTTGTACTTCAATTCTTCACCTACAAAATTATGATAACCAGTTTTATCTCCTATGCCCCAATTTAATGATAGTTTAACTAATCTATCATTGTCATATGCAAATGAATTACTGTTCTTAGAATAACCAGGTTGACCATCTCGAATATATCTGTTTTGTTTTTCTTCTACGCAATACATTCCTAATCTATCAAGAAAATCGCTACAGAATTTTATAGATAATTCTAGCGTATCGTCTTCTTCGCTTAGCGATATAAGCTTGACTTTTTTCATAGATTGAGGATTTTTAATGTTAGAATACACTTCATATCCACTAGATCCGCATGAAAATTGCTGTCCAGGTACCATCTTAAAGACATGTTTTTTTCCACTCATAAGTATTATCTAATAAATTTAATTATAGCTATTCTAGCATTTAATGATTAATTTATAATTAAATTAGCATGTATTGGAGTCATAATAACAAATATCACTAGAGAATTAGTATAAAACCCCGATAGAATAAATAGGCTGGCTTTATGGTATGTTGAAACCTATATTGGTGGGGGTAAGCGTACTTTTCGAACTCGCTCTCTCGAATATTATACAAAATGAGTAAAGTGAGTAAATAAAAGAATTTAATTTGTACTTAATGACATCTCAATTCAACCACTATGGATTAAAATCCAAAGATTGAAAGAGAGCGTAGAATGCTAACTTTCAACTTACCAAATTTATCTTCTTTTTTAGAGTGATTTTCAATATGATTTTTTATCATTACAAAGTAGCCTACTAACCATAACTCAGTATCTTTTTCTCAGCTCTGGAAAGTTTTGCTGGAACTTTTTCCTTTTATTAACTGCACTAACTTACTAATACTGAAGTATGGGGTACAGAAACGTATACATGTTGACGCAACTCTACCTCTGATAATTTCTACTTCCACATACTTCTTGTACAACTTCTTTAGTTTTCTGACCAATATCTCCAACTAATACTGGATATCGATATTTTGTTATCCACACTATGTGATATATATACAGAGTGACTGCTTTTTCTATAATATTCCACATTCTTTCAAATTTTTCACCTTAAGATTATATTCTTGAAAGGATGGTCCAGGGTTTTTCTCCCAAATTTGGGAGAATAAAGAAAAATTGAGATGATTTACAGCAAAAACGAAATTAGAACAAAGCCCTTCTACAAGGAAGCTCAAAAACTTCAACAAAATACCATAATATTCAAAAATCCTTTGTTTTTCTGATGTATCTAATTACTATATAAAAGCTTTAGGTAATATAGGGGGTGTGTATGCTGAGGACACAACATCGAGTAAGTAATCTAAAAAAAGAGATTAATTCAGAAATCATTGATCGGTTGAAAGAGCAGCTGAATAAGCAACAAAACAGTAAATCTTTTCAATTTAAAAATAGAATAAGACGTCAATATAATCCTGATGATACTAACATTGCTAAATTGTTTCTGGCGATACGTGAGCATAGAACGGATAATCCTCAGCTAAATAAGATTAGTGAAATTGAAGGGTTACTTACTCAAGTACAAAATATTAATGATATTGATCTCAATGATGGTGGTAATACACCACTACATGTTGCTGTAAGCAAAAATCATCAAGACATTGTTGAACTTCTTTTGAATGTGTCTGGTATAGACCCAAATATTAAAAATAATCAAGGTAAAACTCCACTAGATATTGCTAAGCAACAAAATAAGGGAGAGATTATTAGGACTCTAGAAGAACATTTAAAAAAATCTTCTGATCAAGTAGAAAGACTTTCTGCACAGGAGAAGGAAGTGCATGAAAAGCTAAGAAAGTTTGTTGAAGATTTTGTTTTTATTTATGAACGCTCTTTATCAGAGTACTATGAGAGACTAGAAAATCAAAGAGGAAAGCAAGGTAAATGGGCTGATTTTGTTAATATGATAATATATATAGGAAAAGGTGGAACAGAACAAGGAGAAGCGGAATCAAAAGTAATTCCTCTTATTGGAATTAACATTCTTCGAGCAACAATATCCAGCATTGGTAGTAGTTATAATAGAGCAGAGCTTAAAAAGCTGATAGATCAATTGTATATATTTAAAAAGGATCCAATCAAAGTCAGGGAAGAGTTAGTAAAATCTGGTATTGAGATTTTTCAAAGTTTTGAGAGCCAATTTATACAAGTAACAGCAGAAGGAAGTTGGCAGAGAGCAATGACAAAATTAGCAGAAGATGCTGTGAGTAGAGTGGTTGATTACTATAGAAAAAATACTGAAAAAGAGCTTTATGCTTCCTCAATTACTGAGGGTATTATTTTTGGAGAATCAAAAAGATATAAACAAACCTACACTGGTGTTCCTCATATTAAGCTAGGACATACTTTAGAAAGTAAAAACTCGAATTCATGGAATACTGCAGAACTATTTGATAAAGCGGGATTAGTAACAATAAAGAGTGATGGTAGTGCTGATAAATACTATAGGAGAATAGATGGAAAGAGTGATACTAGCAAATATGGCTATCGTCTTCTTTTTAAATGGGAATTGGAAAGTAAAATAAAAAAATTCGCTAGAGAATACATTGAAGAAAATCCTTCTAGGGAGGAGTATAGGTATATTTTAAAGTTAGATGAGGGAAAATGGAAAGATGAATTATTGGATGAGCTTAATAAGCAAGATCCGAAGTTAGTCGAAGAGAGGTTACTAAGCAAATTCAAAGGAGAAATGGAACAGGAAGCTGAAAAAAACTTCAATGAATTAGAGGATTATATAGGTAAGAATTTTAATGAGTTATCAGGTTACATAGAAAGTAATCAAAATGAGATTAAGGGAGTCTTTGATGAATTAATGAGTCAATATCAGGAAGCCAGTAGGCAACGTCACAAGATAGCAGATTCTATTGTAGAAGGAAGGAAAGAAAGTGAAAAAAGTTTCGAGAAAATAGATAAAAAGCTTGATAAGATATATGATGCAGTTGTAGCAAGAGAGCAAGTAAGAGAGCCAATTTGGTTTAATGTGAAAAAGCCAGTAATTTTGTTTGCTGGAAGAAGGGAAGAGTTAATTGACCTACATAATAAGATACAACGTAGTTCAGAAAAAGTAACAGTAATATCACAAATAACCTCAATTAGCGGTTTAGGAGGAATAGGAAAAACTGAGTTAGCTAGACAATATGTTCAAGAATATAGTAAAGATTGTTATGACAACGTTATATGGATCAATGCTGAAAGTGAGATAGCTCTTGTTGAATCATTTACTCGATTAGCGAAGAATAAACTAAGAATTGATATAAAAGATGAGAATGGAAAAGAAAAGGATATAAAAGCTCTCATAGAAGAGGTTTATGAATTTTTCAGTAATAGTAAAAGCTTGTTTATTTTTGATGATGCCGAGAAAAGTAATTATTTGAATAAGTTTTTACCAATTCATGATTCATTACCGGGTGGTAATGGACCTTATATTTTAATTACTTCTCGTAATCGAGAGTGGGAAAGGGGGATAGAAGTTATTAATCTAAACGAATTAAAGTCAGAAGAAGCGATAGAATTTGTAAAAAAGGGCTTTAGTATAGAAGATGAATCTCAAAATGAAAAGATAAAAGCTTTGGTAGAGAAATTACAACACTTTCCTTTAGCTATACAGCAAGCGATAGCGTATATTGAAGATCAAAGGGTTACAAGAGAATTTAGCATAGATGATTATCTAGAGGAGTATGAAGAGAAGACGAAAGATTTGCTTGATTCTGTATTATTCAGGGGAATTGATAATGATTACGCAAAAACAACTTTCACCACTTGGAAAATTACAACCGATGAAATAGCAGGTGACAAAGGATATGGCGAATTAGCTTTAAGGATTCTGAATATTATATCTTATCTTGCACCTGACAAGATTAGTAGAGAAGTGTTTTTAGGTTTGACAGGGAGTAGTGAGGAGGAATTAAGGTCAGCTGTTCGTTTGCTTATAAAATATTCTATGGTGAATGGTGAACAAAGGCAAAGTGTGTTGAGTGCCCATAAATTAGTTCAAGAAGTAACAAGAATAGCGTTAGAAGAAGAGGGTAAAAGCGAAGAAGTTATGAAAGAGACTTTCGAGCTACTCAGAGCAAGTTTTCCTTATAATGGTGATAAATTAGAAGACTATTTAAAGAAACGAGAATTATTACCGCACTTAGAGGCATTTTTATCGAATATAGATAATTGGTTAAAAAAGAACCCTCAAGATAAAGAAAAAATAGAAGAGGATTACCTTGAGGATTTATTGATATTGATGGATGATGGGTATTTTAACTTGAATAATCCTAAAAGAGAAAAGGAGTTGCTAGAAAGGGTGCTACCTATTTTAGAGAAGCATTATGGAGAAGAGCATTTAAAAGTAGCTCGAACATTAGTAAATCTAAGTATCAATTATGTAGCTTTAGGTGATCATCAAAAAGCGAAAAGGTTGATAGAGAGGGGTTTAAAAATTGAAAGGAAACATCACGGAGAAAACCATTTTGGAGTAGCTAAAGTATTAGTAAACTTGAGTGTCACTTATCAAGCTTTAGGTGATTATGAAGAAGCAAAAGAGTTACTAGAAAAGGCTTTACCTATTTTAGAGAATAAT
>NZ_JAFEVF010000012.1:23889-25608 GCF_048054115.1 Wolbachia endosymbiont of Nasonia vitripennis
ATGGAGAAGAGCATTTTCACGTAGCTATGGCTCTAGCAAATCTTGTTGTTTCTTACGGAATTTTGGGTGATGCTCAAAAAATAAAAGATTTGCTGGAAAATGTGTTACCTATTTTAGAGAAACATTATGGGGAAGATCATGTTGAAGTAGCTATAGCTCTAGCAAATCTTAGTAATTCTTACGAAACTTTAGGTGATTATCAAAAAGCAAAAGAGTTACTAGAAAAGGCTTTACCTATTTTAGAGAATAATTATGGAGAAGAGCATTTTTACGTAGCTATTGTTCTAGCAAACCTTGGTAACTCTTATGAAACTTTAGGTAATTATGAAAGAGCAAAAGATTTACTAGAAAGGGCTTTGCCTATATTTAAAAAGCATTACAGAGAAGATAACTTTGAAGTAGCTAAAACATTAGTAAACCTGAGCATCCCTTATGGAGCTTTAGGTGATTATCAAAAAGTAAAAGAGTTGCTAGAAAGGGCTTTGCCTATATTTAAAAAGTATTATAGAGAAAATCATGTTGAAGTAGCTTATGGTCTTAGAAAATTTAAGTGGTACTGAGAAAGCTTTAGGTAATCATGAAAGAGCAAAAGAGTTACTAGAAAGGGCGTCTGCAATATATCAAAAAGGTAAAGTTGAAGAATGTTTACCAAGTACAAGTTCAGGAAGAAGAAAAAGAGAAGTAAAGATCGGGGAATGTGAGTTTTCTTGGGAAGATGTAGATAAATTTAACACAGAAAAAGATGAGAAAAGAGATTTTAGTAAAATTAAAATAGATAGTGAAAAGTTCGTTAATTATATTAAAGATCTACCAGAGGAAAAGCATTCTCAGCTAATTGAGCTAGCAGATAAAGTTCAAATTACAGGTAGGTTTCGTGATTTGATTAATAAGCTTACCAGTAATCAGAAGGTCATGAATCATTTAAATAGAGTAAAGAAAATCTCTAGCATAACTATGCATGGAATGATGGCTAAAAATATTTTAGCTGACTTTTTAAACAGAGATTATCAGGGTGTAGCAATTAATGTTGGTTTTATAGCAGGTGGTCAAGGGTTTGCTAAAGTTGCTGAAGTTGCATCTCGTAAAGGATTAAATTTGCTCTCAGAAGAAAAGGTATTACTTGGTAGGTCTTTAAGAGTTGCATCACCTTTTCTTGCTCGAGGTACTTCTGCCTTTATTATTTATGATTTAGTAAATCAGGTAAAAGCATTTAAAAATGGTACAGAAGGAGCATTGGTTGGCGTAGTAGGAGATAGCATTTACCTGGGAGTTGACGCTGCAGAGATTGGGATTGAAGTTGCTGAAGGTTTTGAAGTATTAGAAGGAGTTTCATCTATTACTGGACCTATTGGAGCAGGAGTTGGCACTGCAGTATTTATTTACACTGATATTTATATGGCAGTAAAGAGAGTTGATAAAATTGATGAAATTATTCACTTAACTAGAGGAGAAAAATTTATTGAAGGATTGCGTGCATTTATAGATATGCGACCTGAACAATATGTAGAAAAGTTAATGGAAGAAAAACAACTTTATAACCAATTAGTTAAGCAAGGATTTGAGTATTTAAGGAAGAATCGTGCTATTCAAAGCTATGTATTCCCTACTGATCGATCAGTTGTGGGTTCTTGTCGTAAAGTGCTGCACACAACATCACTTGGGATTAGACATTATTTGTAATAGTTTAGACTTGATCTGACAGGCATGAATTAACTGACA
>NZ_JAFEVF010000013.1:0-25188 GCF_048054115.1 Wolbachia endosymbiont of Nasonia vitripennis
TGATTTTGGTTTTGACTTTGTTAATTCTTCTGTCAGTTAATTCATGCTTGTCAGATCAAGTCTAAACTATTACATATAATGATAATTGTTATACTCACACCCCGGCATTACCGTTTGAAAGCATAGTTCGATAAATTTTAAAAAGTTCATGTTAGTCTCCTATAGTGTTAGTGGAATTTACTTTATGGTGGTGTCAGCCTCTTTGGTGTCATCTCAGCGTCCTTTTTCTTGTCATCCAAGTAGCCCTTTCCTTGTCATTCCAGTGCTTGACACTGGAATCTAGTTTCACCTTATGATGGTGTTATTCAAGTAGCCTCTATCCAAGTGCCCCTTTGGTGTCATCAGAGTAGCTGACACTGGGATGACAGGAAAAAAAGGCATTCTGATGACACTATTTTTTGTACTTTTGCATTCAATATTCGTACAATTATGTGTCAAGCAGTGGAATGACATTATCTACTATGCAAGATGTGAATTATAATAAGAAATGGAAAATATGAACATAACTATACATTCACAAGAAGACTTTGACTTTATGCGTAAAGCTGGCAGGCTTGCAGCTGAAACCCTTGATTTTATTGCACCATACGTCAAAGTAGGCGTAACAACTAATGAATTAAATGATCTATGTCATGATTTTATAATCAATGCAGGTGCAATTCCAGCACCACTGAATTATAAGGGATATCCGAAATCAATTTGTACTTCGAAAAATGCTGTTGTATGTCATGGTATTCCTGATGATAAACCTCTTAAAGATGGAGATATTTTAAATATTGACGTTACAGTGATTTTAAATGGCTGGTATGGTGATACAAGTCGCATGTTTTGGACTGGTAAACCCTCAATAAAAGCAAAGCGTTTGTGTAATGCTGCCTACAATGCGCTAATGGAAGCGATAAAACAAGTTAAGCCCGGCAATAAGTTAAATGAAATAGGATTTGCTATAGAAAAATATATTGAAGATTTTGGATATTCTATCGTACGCAATTATTGTGGACATGGCATAGGAAAGGTTTTTCATGCTCCACCAAATGTTGTACATTTTTATGATGAAGGTGAGGATCTTATCTTAAAAGAAGGCATGTTTTTTACGGTAGAACCAATGATCAATGCTGGAAAACATGAAACTCTGCTCAGCAAGCTAGATGGCTGGACAGTGACAACACGTGATCTTTCACTTTCTGCACAGTTTGAGCATACGCTTGGAGTCACAAAAGATGGAGTTGAAATATTTACACTATCACCTAAAAATTGGCATTTTCCACCTTATGATTAGATTTTTTAAACACTTGGTTTTTGAAAAAATCTAACTCTTAACTTGTGATATAGCAACTAACCCAATTAGTGCACAGAAAATCATGTAAAAACTTGCTAAAGTTCCTTGTCCTGTAACTTTGATAATAGTTGTGCATATAAATGGTGCAAGACCACCAAAAAATCCCGAAGCTATATTTCTTGATAAACCAAATCCACTGTATCGTACCTTTATTGGGAATAATTCGCACATAAACGCGCTAACAGGACCAAGAGAAGCAGCTATTGGGATTATAAAAAGAACGTGCGCCATTATGGTGAGCAAATTATTACCACTTAGTATCATTGAAAAAACTGGATAACTTACTACTATAAAAGTCACAAATGCAAATTTCATGACTCTTTCTCTCCCTACCTTATCAGAAAGTATTGCAAATAGTATAGTCAATCCTCCAAGTGCAATTTGGTTCAATACTTCCACTATGTGGTTAAAGTGAGTGTTGATTGTTGATGCAAGTACATTAAAAAACACTAAATATATGTAAAGAGATGCATTTTCAACTATGTCAACTCCAACTGATATTAAAAAAGGTTTTTTATAGCCGTTTAATAGTTCTTTTAACGGCAATTCATATGGCTTTTCCTGCTTTTTATATTCTGGGCTTTCATCGAGTATATATCTCATATATATACTGATTAATCCTATTACAAAACTGAAAATAAAAGGCAATCTCCATCCCCAAGATTCAAAATCGGATACTTTTTTGCATATAAGCACCACTATAAGACTTAATATTGAGCCAAGAATTGCGCTCAATACTTCAATACTGCCAAAGAATCCTCTTTTATTTTTAGGAGCATGCTCTATTAAAAATGGGGCATTTCCTGCCTCTCCTCCAAGAGATATACCCTGCAATAATCTTAAACATACCACCAGTACTGATGCGAGTACCCCAATGTTCTGATACCCTGGAACAAATGCAATAAGTACGGTTGATAGAGTCATCAATATGATAGAGAGAAATAGAGCAATCCTTCTTCCATATTTATCGCCAATGTGGCCAAATATAGCAGCACCAATTGGTCTTATTAAGAAACCCACTGCAAACACTCCAAAAGCTTTAAGTATGCTGACTAATTTGTCGTCTGATGGAAAAAACACATCTCCGATTATGCTTATTAGATGGCTGAAAAGCATGTGATCATACCACAACAAAGTGTTACAAATTAAACTTGATAGTATTACTTTTGTTATTTGTTGCACGAAATCTTCCGTAATTTGTTTGATATTATAGTAATATTACTTACTTTTTCAAACGTGAATTATGTAAATGTTATATTAATAATATTATCTTATTAAATTTTTATATCGTTGATTATATTTAAATATTCTTATACTATACCTATATATTTCCATATATTTTTTGGCGAGAAAGTTATTTTAATTTAAGTGCACAAAGTCTCTTGATATGACACATACTCCAGTTTTGTTAAAAGAGATGCTATTTCAATTAGCACCACAAAGTGGTGGCATATATGTAGATGCTACATTTGGGGCTGGAGGATATAGCAAAGCAATATTGGAATCCGCTGATTGCAAAGTGTATGCAATTGATAGGGATGAAACAGTTACCAAATTTTATGATGATCTGAACGTTAAATACCCTGATAGAATAAATCTATTTATTGAGAAATTTAGTAATATTAAAAATTTATTAGATAGTAATAATATTAAAGGTATCAATGGAATAGTTTTCGACGTTGGAGTTTCATCTATGCAGCTTGATAATGGAGATAGAGGATTCTCATTTCTACGTGATGGCCCACTTAACATGAGCATGGATAACTATTCTCATATGAATGCTTCGACATTTGTTAACGCTTTACGTGAAGAAGAGATTGCAAATACTATATATAATTATGGGGGTGAGCGTCATTCTCGTAAAATCGCAAGAGCGATAGTAAATGCGCGGAAGAAGAAAATTATCAAAACTACATTTGAACTTGCGGATATTGTACGTTCTGTAGTGTTTCGTGGAAAAAGCAAGATTGACCCTGCAACTAGGACATTTCAGGCAATCAGAATATGGGTAAATGATGAGCTAGGAGAGCTTGAAAAGGGTATTAAAGCTGCATCTGAGATTTTAAGTGAAAACGGCAAATTAATTGTAGTTACCTTTCATTCTCTAGAAGATCGTATAGTTAAAACCCTTTTTAAAGATTTGTGTGAACCAGGACCTACCAAGACATTCTCCCTTTTAAACAAAAAAGTGATTAAAGCAAGTTCGGAAGAAATAAATGCAAATCCGCGTGCGCGTTCAGCAAAATTAAGAGCTATACAGAGGTTGTCATGAGAACCTTCTGTATTATTTCAATAACTATGTTTTTACTATAGGGTTATTTAAGGTAAAATTACATGTCCACTCACTAAATAAATAGCTAACACAAATAAAACGTGAAATTAATTTAGTGCAAAGCAACATAAAAGTTCTTCAAGCAGAATGAAGTTATTTGAGTAATCCAAAAAAACTTGCAGTCTTACGGAGAAATACCTAAAAAATAACTCTTTGATACTAGCTAGCCAGGTTCAACTCTCTAAATAGCCGCAGTGCGTTAGCAAAATCATAGTAACGATTAGGTTTAGGTTTTTAGATAAACACACTACAATAAAATTTACTTTAGTATAAAATTATTTGCATAAGATTTTGGCAGTCTTTTAACATCTTTTGGCATTTCAATTGTGTACTTTGTGTTGTGTTTCTTTGCGTAAGATATTGCTTTTTCAAGAGAATCAAACTTTAATACAATCTGTTTTTGGGGATCTTTTGAGCCAACCCATCCCATCAAAGGTTCAATATAGTAAGAACAAGGCTCAATTTTTAGGTACCAGAATTTTGTATTACCTAAGCCAGATTGTGTTGCAGTTTTTGTTGGCTTATAAATCTTAAAAACTACTTGATCGTTAATACTCATAGCTCTTACTACGTAATCTTAAGTATATATCTAAATAAATTTTTCCACAAAGAATTAGTGTGAAAGAATGAAGTTTGAAATAAATATTTTTATGTTATATTATTAAATTATATAAAAAGGATTAGCTGAATAGGAGTAATCGATGGCACAGCAAGAAATGGTAACAATTAATGCAGAGTTACGTGATGTAAAAAAAAAGAAAGCGATTCAGGCTCTGAGGGAGAAGGGAAGTATACCTGCAGTTATATATGGTAAAGGGCATGATAACGTAAATTTGACATTGTCTGCAAAGGAATTTACTAAACAATATAAATCAGGTGCTCTTTCTGCACATTTAATAGAACTAGATATTTCAGGGAAAAAAGAATATGCTCTTGTTCGTGATATTCAATGGCATGTAGTAAAGGATACTGTGCAACATGTTGATTTTCAGTTTGTTGATAAAGGTAGTGAAATTAAAATAGATATACCTTTATCATTCATCAATGAAAGTAAATCACCAGGAATCAAATTAGGTGGAGTGCTTAATGTTTTGTGTCGTTCTATTACTGTCAAATGCTCTCCTGAGAAAATACCTCAACTCATAGAAATTGATTTGTCTGGCAAAATGATTGGTCAGTCTATACATATCAATGATGTAAAATTGCCAGAAGGTGTTAAATTTGTAGCTCATGAGGAAGAAAATTTTACCATTGTCACAATTTCTGCTGCCGATAGTGATGTTGAAGAGACTCAAACAAAAACAGAGGAGTAGTGCATTTAATAGCTGGGCTTGGTAATCCTGGTAGTAAATATGAATTAACTCACCATAATATTGGTTTTATCGTTATTGACGCAATCTACAAATATTGGAATTTTCAGTCATTTTCTAAGAAAGCCGATTACTTGATAACCTCTGGCATAATTAACAATAATAAAGTTATGCTAATAAAGCCTTCTTCATTTATGAATAATTCAGGTATTCCTGTTGCAAAAATAAAAAATTTTTACAAATTATCGCTAGACAATATTGTTGTCATACATGATGATGCTGACTTGAAATTTGGAAGAATAAAAGTAAAAAAAGGTGGTAGTTCTGCTGGACATAATGGACTTAAGTCTATAGATAGCTTTATTGGTAACGATTATTGGCGTTTGAGATTTGGAGTAGGTAGGCCTGAAAATCGGAAAAGCTTAGCAGATTATGTATTATCAAAATTTGAAAATTTTGATAATGTTATCCTCTTAGTGGAAAAAATAGCAAAAAATATACACCTAATGCTACAAGGAGATATCGCAGCTTTCATCAACTCAGTTGGGAGAGTGTGAAATATAGCAATTGAACAGGACATCCTATTCAATATAAAACTTGTATCCGTTCAGCAGGGTAGCAAAATAAGATAGACAAAAATATAGGAACAAATAGTCAGTGTGCAAACACACAGCTATACGAACATTGTGACAATTTGCGTAACAAATGGTGTCATCCCAGTGCTTGACACTGGGATCCAATTTTTCATTTAAGCTCATTAATTTAGCATAAGCTTACCGAATTAGTTTGCCTGTGAATTTTCTTAGATCCCAGTGTCAAGCACTGGGATGACACCAAAAGGGCTACTTAGGCGACAAGAAAAGAAGCACTGATTTCAACATTGCACATTAGCCATGCATCTGAATGGATACTAAAACTTCACCCTAATCTAGATTAGAATACTGATTCTTCTAGAAGTTGTTCGCGTTCCTCTTCTATTGCAATAGAGTTATCGTGATTTTTAAATAAATCTCTGATTTTTGTTTCTATTTCATTTGCAATTTCTTTGTTTGCCTTGAGGTAACTTTTTACATTTTCTCTTCCTTGGCCAAGACGCGTATTGTTATATGAATAATAAGCACCTGCCTTTTCAAGCACACCAAGCTTTGCTCCTATATCTATTATTTCTCCAAATTTTGATATGCCTTCATTGTACATTATATCGAATTTTGCTTCTCTAAATGGAGGAGCAACTTTATTTTTTACAACTTTAACTCTCGTTTCATTACCCGTAATATTCTCCTTATCCTTTATCGCACCAACTTTTCTTATATCAAGTCTTATAGAAGTATAGAATTTTAACGCATTCCCACCAGTGGTAGTTTCAGGATTTCCATATACTACTCCTATTTTCATACGAATTTGGTTAATAAATATCAATATACAGTTTGCTTTTGAAACTGCAGAGGTGAGCTTTCGTAGCCCATGACTTAGAAGTCTTGCTTGTAGTCCCATGTGCTGGTCGCCCATATCTCCTTCAATTTCAGCTCTTGGAGTTAGTGCTGCAACAGAGTCAATAACTATTACATCAACTGCACCAGAACATACTAAATACTCAACAATATGCAACGCTTGTTCTCCAGTGTCTGGTTGTGAAATCACTAAATCATCGGTGTTTACTCCAAGTTTACGAGCATATATAACATCCAGTGCGTGCTCCGCATCGATAAATGCACATAAACCTCCTTTTTTCTGTGCTTCAGCAATTACATGCAAAGCAAGGGTAGTTTTACCAGAACTCTCAGGGCCAAATATCTCAATTATACGTCCTTTTGGCAATCCCCCAACACCCAGAGCTGAATCAAGTGCAATCGACCCTGTAGATATCGTGTCTATTTTTTCTACAGGGTTTTGCTTTAGCTTCATTATTGCACCTTTACCGAATGCTTTTTCAATTTGACTTATTGCATTATCTAGTGCTTTTTGCTTATCATTATTTCTTTCTTCTGGATTATGTGCCATGGATCATTTATTAACTTGTATAGTCTCCATGGTAATTGAACGCAACCAATCTGCCAAGGGTTTTTTAATAACGAAGAACGTTAGTTACCTAAAATTAGATAGATAGACTTTGTAGTGCGATACAAAATAACGATAGAATACAATGGTAGTGGTTTCTCTGGCTGGCAAAAGCAACAACACTCTGCTAACTCAATTCAGGAAACCATAGAAAACGCTATATTTAATTTCAGTGGCGAGAGAGTCTCTTTGCATTGTGGTGGCAGAACTGACACAGGGGTTCATGCTTTAGGGCAAGTTGCTCATTTCAATATGGAAAGGCAATTTGAGCTTTACAGAATAAGAAATGGAATAAACTATCACTTAAAAGCGATTCCTATAGTTGTGCTTAGTGCAGAAGCCGTAGATGATGCATTTCATGCGCGATTTTCAGCAAAAAAAAGATATTATGAATATAGAATAATTAATCGCTACGCTCCTGCAGCTCTGGAAATCGGTTATGTGTGGCAAGTATTTAACCCACTTGACATAAACATCATGCGTGAAGCTGCTAGACACCTGCTTGGAAAACATAATCTTTCAAGCTTCCGCTCAAAAGATTGTCAAGCTACAAATCCGGTCAGAACAATCGATGATATTGATATAGTACAAAACGGAAGTCACATATACATCAAAATATCTGCGATTTCCTTTTTACATAACCAGGTGAGGATTATTGTTGGTACTTTAGTTGAATTTGGAAAAAATAGAACTAATCCACAAGAAATGCTAAACATATTAAGTCAATGTAAAAGAAACGCCGCTGGGGTCACTGCGCCGTCTCACGGCTTATACTTAGTAAAGATAGATTACTAGCTTAAGTCCTCATTGGCATTACTATATATAGTGCACTTGGATCATCTTCATCAGTGATAATTGTAGCGCTATTACCATCTGATAGGCTGACCTTACATTTGTTTTTTATACAAGATAAAGCATCAAGCAAATAACGAGAATTAAATCCTACTTCCATAAGAGCTCCATCGTAATCCACCTCTATAGACTCAGTCGCATCACTGCACTCTTGGGAATTTGAATGTAGAGTTAATAAATTCTCTTGCAATGAAAATTTAATTGATTTTATTTTATCGGACACAACAACAGAAACCCGATCTATAACGCTAGCAAGCTTACTACTCTCAACAATCATTTGTTTATCTTGAGACGTTGGAATGACAGCTTTGTAATCTGGAAAAGTCCCATCTATCAATTTTGATATTAGAATATACTCACCACATGTAAATTTGATTTTTCTATCTGAAAGTTTTATATTTATCTCATTACAATCACCCAATACTTTCAACAGTTCCATGATAGTTTTACGTGGAATGATCACCCCAAATTCTCCGTTGATATCTTCAGGTTTAGGCCTTTTTATACATGATAAACGGTGGCCATCAGTTGCAACGCAGTACAGAAATTGCTCATCTGTATGCAGATATATCCCGTTTAAATTATACCTTGTATCATCCAGCGACACAGCAAACTTCGTTTTAGTCAACAAGTCTACCAAATCTGCACTTAGTAGAGTGAAATCGTATTGATGATCACCTTCTTCAAGAACAGGGAAGTTATTTGAAACTACGTTCGGTAAAGAAAAATTTGCATTTCCACAGGATATCAATAATTTTCCTTGATTATTCATTTCGAAATTGACATCCAAATTAGTTGGCAATTTTTTCACTATGTCATGTAAAGTATGTGCTGAGATTTTCACTTCTCCTTCTGCTGATACATTTGCAGTAAGTGAGGCAAATATTGAAATGTCAAGATCAGTAGCCTTCAATTTTATGCTGCCATGTTGTGCTTTGATATTTATACACGCTAAAACATCTATCGCGTTGCGCCTTTCAACCACTCCACTTACCCTGGATAGCGTATTTAAAAGGCTTGCACGACTTACACTAAAACGCATTTGTTCACACACAGAACTTTGTTCTTTGATTCCTATATCTACAATTTTTGACATATTAATTCTCAAAAATATATTTTAAATGATATTCATATTCTATGTAAAGTGATATCCATATTTTTGTCTGAGAGACAAAACAGCCTATCTTATACTTTAGTGATCAATAATTTACTTTGTATGGCATAAGTCATGCATTTTTTGGTACGCTTTTTGAAAGCCAAGCAAGGAATAAGTATCATCAACATTTGCTGTTTTTACTTTTCCATTAACTACCATTGATAATCCCTGCTTCATTTTTAGAATCAAATCTTGGTCCATTTTTGTATCATCTGTCCACGCAAGACTTCCCTGTATTATTGGCAATTGATATTTAATTTTTTTATCGATATTGAGAACTACAGGCTCATTATTATACTGAAAGCCAGAAGTGACGCTCACCTCATCTGCTTTTTTATCAACGTAACTGACCATTACATACGGCTTGCGGTCAGCTGTATAATGTTCACTTTTTTTCTTAGGATGAGATACAATGTAACACACTTTTTCACCATCTTCCAATGCAGTGTACACAAGCCAATCTTTATATTTTTCCTTCAGTTGTACGTTACTAACCGATGCAAGAGTACCTATTGAAAAAAGTATTAGAAATACAAAAAGACTACGCATGTAAACCAAGTTTCAAACTCTCTGATTTTACATGTTGTTTTACCTTACTCATTGCTTGCTTAGCCAATTGTCTTATTCTTTCTCTTGAAACACAATATTTTTTGCTAAGCTCATCCAAAGTCTGAGTACTTTCAGATAAATATCTGCTAATGAAAATGTCTCTTGATCTTTCATTAAGACTTGCCAGCGCATTGCTTAAAATTGTTTCTTTTAATGCCTTTTCTTCATGATTCTGGTAAGCTACTTCTTGACTAACTAAATTACACGGAATCATATCTTGTAACTCCTTTTTAGAGTCATCACCTATTTTTATACAATTATTTAACGACTGATCCTTACAAGCCAGACGATAGCTCATCTGTACAACATCTTCTTCAGATACAGAAAGCTCATTTGATATTGCTTTTATTTCTTCTTTACTCAAAGTTTCTCTGTTTGTGTATTGTAAAATTCTTTTTTTTATTTTACGTAAACTAAAAAACAATCTCCTTTGTGCTTGCGTTGTACCTATTTTTACAAGTGACCAAGATTTTAATATAAAGTCTTTCATTGAAGCTTCAATCCACCATACTGCATAAGTTGAAAAACGAAATCCCAAGTCAGGATTGAATTTTTTCACTGCATGCATTAAACCCATATTTCCTTCCATGACCAGGTCCATCAACAATAGACCGTAATTCTTAAATTTCATTGCAATTTTTACTACCAAATTCAAATGGCTAGTAATCAACCTGTGAGCAGAAGAAATATCCTGGTATTCTTGCCAATTTTTTGCTAATCGCACTTCCTCTTCTTGGGAAAGCATAGGAAATTTTCGCACTTCAGCAATATATTGCATAAGATTAGTGCTACTATTAACACATAAATTTGCTACTGGGGTCAACATAATAACTTAAATTAAAACTCTGTACATATAATATATTGATTTTCAGCAAAAGATTCAAGCTTTAATTAAAAAAGCATAACTTTATACCTAGTTGAGATCTTAACAACAGCTACCTAAATGTAGCATTAAAATTGCTAGCGTGTAACGATAAAAACTACATTAAATAAATAATGTGTTATTCCAGTGCTCAAACACTGGAATCCACATTTCTTTTTTCTAGATCCCAGTGTCATGCTACTTGAATGACAAGAAAAAACCCACTGGGATAATAAGACAAAGATAGACTAGAAATTAAATGCTACTCCAGCTTCTGCACCAACAGTGCTGTAAAGAACTTTGATTCCGCCATCATCTTTAGCTGTCTTACCAAAATTAGCACCATAAGAACCAAAATAACGAGCACCAGCATAAAGCTTGATTTCTGGGGTTACATCATAACTAACACCAGCTTTTGCTTGATAAGCAAAACCAAATCCAGATTTTTTATCACCAGTAACCTCTGTTACTAAAGGATTGCTTACATACGCTGCACCAACACCAACACCAACATATGGAGTGATAGGCATATCTTCAATTGCTATATCGTAATAAACATTAACTAGCCCTGAAAATGCTGTTAAACTTTCTACAACTGCTGGAGAAGTATCTACTACATCTGCATCTTTACTCAATTGTGAGTAAAGTCCTTCAACATCAACCCTGATATCATCCATTTTATAACCAAATGCACCACCTCCAGCTAGAAAAGATGCTTTTAAGGGACTATTGTTGTCCTTACCTGATTTATATGTAACACCATCAATCTTTGTTTTAAAAGGTAAAACTTCACCATTATATTGCAAACGAACATAGTAGCTAGTTTCTTCATCACTTATTGGACCAATAGGGTCTGATGAAAAAGCAGAGTTTGATAGGCTTAGCAACGTCACTAAAGCAGCTGCCGAAAAAAACTTTTTATAATGCATAATTGCCCTCGTTAAAAAAATTAAAATTCCACTTTAGCAGTCTAAATAATAACTAAAGTTAAGTCAAGTGCTAACTTAATAACACAAAACCTTCTGTATCTTAACTAACTTTTAGGAAAATACAAAGATTTTATTAATTAATAAATAGAGTTACTCTACTTTTTTTACTCTTGATCTTCTGACACCTATTTCACTAATGTCTTTTTATCTTCTGATCTGCATTCATCATTGTGAATTGCTGCATATTCATGCAGTAATATGAATGTACTTCATGGAAGTACTAGTATAAAAGGAAAACACTTAGTTACTGCATTAAGGCAAACTTCAGTAGTAAATTTAAAAAGGAAGTTTAAATCCAGGTGGTAACCCCATCATACCTGCAAGATCAGAGGTTGCATTTGCCATATCTTCTTCTGCTTTTTTAATGGCATCATTAAACGCTGCTGTCACTAAATCTTCTACTATGTCTTTTTCTTCATTTCTCATAAGCTCTAAGTCTATGTTTACCTTTTTAGCTTTATAGCCACCTATTTTTATAACTTCCACTAATACAGAAACTTTGCCACCACCAGAAATACCTTGAAATTCTTTTCCAATATATTTTTCTTGGGCTTCCGCAAGCTTTTTTTGCATTTCTTGCGCTTGCTTCATTATTTGACTGAAATCCACAACCTACTCCTTATTTTCTATATTAATTACCTTTGCACCTTTAAACGTATTTAATATATCCTTAACTACAGGTGCATAATTTAAATTACTCACTTCCCTATTCATATAACTCGTATCAACTATAATAACCCACTCCTGATTAGTAGCTTGATTTAAGTAACTTTTCAAGTCATTACAAAAATTACTGTTCAAGTTAGATACAGCTTTTAATTTTAAATACCCAAATTTACAATCTATTAATTTTAGATTACTACACAGTTGTTTGTAAAGATAAATTTGGTTACTCCGCCTTAATAGTTGCAAAATCTTATCAAAATCGTAATTTTGTTGTTTATTTTTCACATGGATCCCAGTGTCACGCACTGGGATGACAGAGTGGGGTTTTTCCACATATTTTTTTGGATCTGAGTAGTCAGCTACTTGGATGACAGGGGGGGAAGGTGCAACAGGTCTGCCCTGTCTATTTCCTTGCTCTACATTCTGTGAAAGAATTTTTTTGATCACCTGTTCCGGAGAAGGCAAATCAGAAAGATAACAAAGGCTAATTAACATCATTTCAGCAGCAACCTCATTGCATGTTGAAACCTTTATATCTTGAATACCCTTAAGCAGCACCTTCCACAATCTCGAAAAAAATATTAAAGACTTTTTTGCACTCAAATCTTTTACTCTGCTCTTCTCATATTCTGTATCAATCTCTTTTGTAATTAAAAAACGGCATATTAACTGGATTGTTTGCAGTAGATCTTCAAAAATATTGAGCGGATTTGCTGTTTTTACCACATTGTCGAATACTAACAAAGCCTTCTGTAAATCACTGTCTAATACTGCTTCCAGTAGATCAAATATAACGTTTCTATCTACTAGACCAAGTATGTCTGTAACACTTTGAGTGGATATTGTACCATCTTTGCTATATAGCACTGCTTGATTCATCAAAAATAAAGCGTTACGCATTGAATTGCTACAGTGGTGCGCAATTAATTCCGATGCTTCTTTTTCAATAAAATAATTTTCTTTTTGTGCAATATCATTTAAACGCTCCATTATCTTAGCTGAAGGAATGTTATGTAAGTCAAACCTTTGACAACGTGCAATAACAGTTATTGGTATCTTTTTTATTTCTGTAGTTGCTAGAATAAACTTTACGCTAGATGGTGGTTCTTCTAGAGTTTTAAGTAATGCATTAAATGCATTACTGGATAACATGTGTACTTCATCTATAATGTAAACTTTAAATTTAGAACTTATTGGTAAATAGCAAATATCTCCCAAGATCGCTCTAACATCCTCAACACTAGTGTGACTTGCCGCATCGATTTCAACTATATCTGGATGGCTTGAATTTTTTATTGCCAGACAACTTGTACATGATCCACAAGGTTCAAAAGTTGGCCCCAATGAGCAGTTCAAACATAAAGCTATTATTCTTGCAGTGGTGGTTTTACCAATTCCACTGCTACCAGAAAGCAGTATAGATTGTGGAATTTTGTTGAGAGTAAAAGCATTTTCTAGTATACGCACCAATATATCTTGACCTACTAAATCTTTAAAGCTACTAGGACGATATTTTAATGCTATGTTCATAGCCTAGAATAAAACAAATAGTACAAATAGGTATGCAACCCAAAAAGATTCTGATATGGTTGCTTCATTTCTGACCTGACCAAGTTACAGAATTTTTGCCTGCATACCTTATAAAAGGTTATACTTTTTTTTTTTTTTAGCAAGGTATATTCTATATTAGTCTTATAATTTATATGTTAGACCTTTTGCAACATTACTTTGGAGTAAACAGCTGTTACCTAAAATACTCTTCTTCTGTCATCCCAGTGCGTGACACTGGGATGGCTTTGTTGCATAGCACCTTAAGCAGTGATGGTTTACGACAAATTTATGTAATGATTTCAAATTTAGCCATACCAATACCAGTGAATTTGTTGAGCAAATAGCACTTAATTAGTAATTCTTTTTCACGATTTACTTCAGATTTATTCCTAAACAAATACTTGCTTCAACCTTGAGAAAAATCCTTCTATGTAAGATCTTTTTCCATAATTTACTTCTTTTTCCATTCTTTCATGCCATCTTCACCGTATAATTTTATTAACCTAATAGCAGCATTCCTGTCAGACATATAATCTATTTCTGGATGTTCTGCCGCATTGTTTATTGGTGGAATTTTTGTCTTTATATCATATTCGTTACACAACTTATAAAACTTGTGCCTATCACATGCTCTATCTGCATATAGTGCTTTTATGGCATGCTGAAAATCAACTTCTTTTAGCAAATCACAAGTGATCAGAGTAAACACCGTTACTGTATTTTACAGCTATGGCTTTTTTGTTGTTTATATTCAACATTACGTGCAATTTTCTCGTTTGCTCATAGCCACTCTGTCAGTGCTATTTTCCTTGCTGTGTGTTGTTGTATATACTAATTCCTGTACTGTCTATAGCAATTTCGATATCTTCTATATTATTTTCTGCAATCATTTATCTTAATATTAAGTTTTTTTGATGCTTGTGAATAGCTGCAAATCTCTTCCTATTTGTTGCAAATACCCTTTTATAAACCCGACTGTTTGTCTTAAACCAATTCTAAAGAAACTGACGATTATATGCACCAAAATCACAACTTTATCACTATAAATATAGTTGCCGCCCTGCATTTTTGGACTATTTTCATACCAATTTTCGATAGCTTCATCGATGTAACGAAAAATATTCCCCCTTTTTTCAAGGAATTTGTTATATTCGTTTTGGTTACTGACTTTCATTTTCTGTGGCATATTTTTTCTTCAACAGTTAAATGGCTGTTTTATAATGAATTTTGTCAGTAACTGCCAGTTCTTTTCACTTGAGCGATGCAACAAAGCCCATTGGGATCCAACTAAGTTGGTAAACACTTTACAACGTTTTTTGCACAAAAGGACTGGATTCTAGCGTCACGCGCTAGAATGACATCAACTTTTGAATCCAGTTATGCAAGAAATCTATTCATTTGAAACTTGTTTGAGAAACGTAGCTATAAAAACCGCAGGTACCAGTTGGTTTTTATTAGCTAAAGTAAAGGTCAAATATCTGGAATTCTGGACATAAAATCCCCCTGTAAAAAAGATTAGAAAAAAATGCAGAGCACACATGACAGAAATTAAGTATACACTGAAGAGGATACGCTACATTTTTTTATGAGTTTAATAAAAAAGGTCTGCAGACAAAGATAGATTTTTGAGCTCTAAAAATATCTATAATTATAATTGGATTCAAAATACGCGGAAGTAATTTTTTTAGCTATAAAATAATTCTGTCTTGTAAAAGTTTAACAAGAGAACCAAAAAGTTAGTGTCATAAATATTTTTATCAAAAACTATTTTAAAAAAATTTAAATAGAGTTGAAAAATTTTAAAGATGAGATACCCTACCTGAAATGCAATCCCTGTAAAATAAAGAAATATGAAAGGTGAAATAAACACTGCAGCAAATTTTCAAGCAGAAGACCTTGAGTCTAAAAATGCTACAGATCTTGATTGTTTAGCTAACTCTCTAAATTCTTTGAATGCAAAGAGTGCTGAGATTAAAGATAAAAGGAACGATGTGCCTTTTTCCAGTAGAAAAAGCAACTCGCATGTTTTAGAACTTTTTTCTAGTGAAAATGTTGAGATTAACATTCCAGATGAAACACCTTGTGCCACTCGGAGTGAATCAGGTATAGCTGAACTGTTTAGAGGTATAGCTGGGTTGTTTAAAGGCAGGGGTAGTATATGAACATAAACCTTTATCAATCTAAAGTGAAACGTAGCTCTGCAATTGATTACAGTACTACAGAAAGTATAGGGTCACGGCTATTAAATATCTGTGAAGGAGAAGAAGATATCTATTTTGACCAAGAGATTGATTCTCTATATAAAGAGGGCTGTTTGTATGATGCCTTATTGTTGCAAGATAAGAAAAATCAGGACACACCTTTACATTTGGCCATAAAAAAAATCGTGCTGATTTTGTAAAAAAGCTTTTGTCTATTCTTAAGGAACCATACTGTTCAAATGAGTTTTACAAGCACAAATATTTTGAACGTAAGCAAGAGAATGAAAAGCCGCTTTCTAAAGTTATTAATACTAAGAACAAAGACGAAAAAGATGTAATTACTCTGGCTATTGAAGGTAATAATTCAAAATGCGTTTCAGTTCTTTTCGACTACTTAACTCGTGAACATATTAACAGAAGGAAAGATGTTGAAAGTGAGTACACACCTCTACACGAAGCTGTGCTTCTTGGCAAGAATGAAGTAATCAAAGAGCTTCTAAAATCAAGAGATATAGATACTGAATTTATGGATAAGGAATCTTACAAAGCATATAATTATGCTAATAACAAAGAGGCAATAGAATTGTTTATTAAGCACTATAGTAGTAAAATTAGTGAGTTGCGTATAAAATTAGAAGATAATAATAAAAAACTAGCGCGGATTAAGTGCGTCCTAAACAAAACAAAACTTACTTGCGTATGCTTAGCAGCCTTCGGCTCTTGTTTTAGAATGTATAAAAATTCTCATGACATAATAAATGAAGAAGTGAGTGAAGATATGTTATATTATTCTCTTGAATTGCTCTCCAACACTACAGGTCTAATATTATTTTTTAATTATTTGATCGATACAATACTTTCCAAGTATGAAGAAAAAAATTCTAGTTTGAATAAAGAATCGGACAGTTATGTGGAAGAAAGAAATATGTTGAAAAATAAATTACGTCATTTTCAAAAAAGAAGTACCGTAGTAACTACGCAAATGTGTGAGATAATTTCAGTTATACCTGAATCAGAGTTAGGTTACAGTAGATTGTGATTACATTAATTTTTTCAAGACAGTTCTAAAAAAAGTGGGAAATCTTTTTCATAGCCAATCAAACTAAGCTTTCTTTACGAAAGGTTTGATGTTATCATTTTATAAACTATATCCTGAATTTGTTAAATGAACATTAATATAAAGAATTTAGTTCATGCTTTTTCTAAATTGCCAAGTTTAGGTCCATCATCATCACGAAGGTTAGTTATACATTTGCTCCAAAATAAAGAGAAAGTCATGCTACCGCTTGCATCTTTGATTAGAGAGCTAGCGGATCTTATAATAGAGTGCAAAATTTGTGGAAACCTAGATACTAAATCGCCGTGTTCTATTTGTACTAACCCAAAGCGTGACACCAAGTTAATGTGTGTAGTAGAAGAATTGGGTGATCTATGGGCATTTGAAAAAGGGAATATATATTCAGGTATGTATCATGTTTTGGGTGGAAGGCTATCAGCAATAAATGGCATAGGTCCAAAAGAACTGAATCTTGATAACATTCCCAAAAGAGTTACAGAATTTAAAATTGAAGAGGTCATTATTGCAATCAATCCGACATTAGAAGGCCAAGTTACTGCGCAATATATAATTGAATTGCTAAAGAATTCGAATGTAAAAATATCGCGCCTTGCTTGTGGTATACCGATAGGTGGAGAAATTGACTACCTAGATGAAGGGACTCTGAAGATAGCGCTTACGTCAAGACAAGAGTATGAGTTAAATATAAAGTAAGGTATGTGCTTAAAAAAACTTACATCGCTAATAACCTTCAGAAAAAAAGAAGAGAAACAATTGCCTAAGGTAATAAATTGGGAAGGTGATTGCTTGGGTTATAAGCAAATTGCAAGTAAATTTAGTTCTATAATCAAGACAATCGATAAGTCTTTTTCAATCGTATCCTTAGAAGGATATGATAAGTGGGGTAAGACATTTTTTTTGAAAGAATGGGTAAAGGATCTAGAGCAGCAAAATGAAATTGCAGCTTATTACAGCGCATGGGATATTAGTGCGCTAGATCAACCATTGCCTTCTTTTTTGCATTTCTTGTTTGAGGATCTATTCGCATCATACAAAGTAAAAAGGAGTGTTATACAGCAGTTCAAAAACATAAACCAAGAACTATTTTCTCTCAATACATTAGGAAAGCTGATCAGTAAATCTCCACTTGCTATGCTTTCAGTATTTCTCGATGCTGCAAAAGAGGCTGATAAGAAAGACATTGGTTTTGTCTTGGGTGAATTAAATCTTCTCCAAAGGAGAAAAGAGAACATTAGAGACTTTAAGATACAACTAGCAGATGTGGTTAATAAAATCAGGAAAGATAAAAACATTTATATAATGGTCGATGATCTTGATATATGTCGCCCTAAATTCATTGTCGATTTTTTAGAATCCATAAAGTACATGCTTGATGTCGAGGGACTGGTTTTCATTATCTCTGTTAGCCAAGATAAGAGTAATGTGCAAAGAGCAATTAGCACAATACTTGGACCAAATTTTAGCCTAAAATCTTTTACTGATCTCTCTTTGCATTTGCCAAAACAGCCAACAGAGCAGTTTATAAGAAAACTGTTTGAAAGTTCTGAATTACCGAAAAAATCAAAGAGCTTAATTATAGATAGCTTTATATTTTATGCAGAAAGCTTCTCATTATCACTGCAGGCAATACAATACTGTATAAGGAGAATAAAGCTATGTTTTTTGAACCATGCAAAAGAAGAATTACTTGATCCGAATTTATTTACATTTTTAGTAATACTACAGTCAGTAAACACTGATTTGTACGAGGAATTATATTCATCACCTCAGAAAGTACTGGAGAAGATTGAGAGTGATTTAATGCCAAATGGTCAAGAAGAATGGAAAAAGCTTAAAATCTCTCTTGAGACTACTTTTAAAAAAAAAGAATCAAAGACTAACAAATCTTTGAAGCAAATAAGAGATATTATATTCTAGCACTTTCTTCTTAATTTGCATGACACAATGGTTGTACTTATTCCAGTTTAGCATTGGAACCATAAGTTGGCCCACATAAATTTTAGCATGTGTGACCTTGAAAGATCGCAGTGCAATACTTAAATTATTAGAGTAGTAGGCTAATAATGGAGCTCAAAATGCACAACATACAAGAAACTGAAAGTTTAAAATTTGACGCTGAAGTAGGCAAAGTACTAAATATAGTAATTCATTCACTTTATACTAATAAGGATATTTTCTTGCGTGAGTTAATATCAAATGCATCAGATGCATGTGATAAATTGCGCTATGAATCACAATTAAATGCTGATTTATTAGATTCAAGTGATGAGTTGAAGATTACTATTAGCTCCAGTAAAGATAAGAATGAGCTGTATATAACCGACAATGGAATTGGCATGAACAGGCAAGATTTAATAGATAATCTTGGCACGATTGCAAGTTCTGGTACGCAAAAATTCTTGGATGCAATTAAGAATAATAAAGATTCGAGCCAAGCTGTAGAGCTGATTGGAAAGTTTGGTGTTGGTTTTTATTCAAGCTTCATGGTTGCTTCAGAAGTTATAGTAGAATCAAGGAAAGCCGGAGAAGAAGAGTCTTGGGTGTGGAAATCTAAAGGAGATGGAGAGTATTCAATCAGCAAATTAGATGGTCAAATCTCTCGTGGCACAAAAATTACGCTCATCATGCGTCCTGAAGAAAGCGAATTTTTAGACAAATTCCGTATTGAAAACATCGTTACTACTTACTCTGACCACATAAATTTTCCCGTTGAGTTTGTAAATGAAGAAGGAAAAAGTGAAAAATTAAATAGCAAAGCTGCAATTTGGACTAAGCCAAAAAATGACGTTACTCCAGAAGAGCACAACGACTTCTTCCGTGGTGTTGCACATGTGGGCGGTGAGCCTTGGATGATATTTCATAATAAAAATGAAGGTGCAATAGAGTATACGAACTTGCTTTATGTTCCTTCTATCAAGCCTTTTGATTTATTTCATCCAGATAGACGCTGCTCTGTAAAATTGTATGTAAATAAAGTGTTTATCACTGAAGATAATGTGCAGATTATACCGCAGTACTTGCGTTTTTTGAAAGGTGTGGTTGATTCACCGGATTTGCCTCTCAATATCAGCAGAGAAACACTGCAAAATAATCGTGTAGTTGAGCAGATTAGGAAATCTTTAACTAAGCGCATAATATCAGAGCTCGGCAAAAAAGCAAAAGAGAATTTAGAGGAATATACAAAATTCTGGGGCAATTTTGGTGCGGTGTTAAAAGAAGGTCTTTGCGAAGCTATGCCAACTGATGAAAGAGAAGCATTGCTTTCCATTTGCAGATTTCATAGCACCAGTGATGGTAAGCTAGTTAGCATTGATGATTATATAAGCAGAATGAAGCCTGAACAGGAACATATCTACTATCTCACAGGTAATAGTCTCGATTCAGTGAAAAACAGTCCACAACTTGAAGGATTTGTCAGTAAGGGATTGGAGGTGCTTCTATTTGTTGATCCAGTTGATGATTTCTGGACTAGCGTAATTCATGAATATAAAGATCAAAAATTTAAGTCTGTAACTCGTGCAGATGTTGATTTAGAAAAATTCTCTTCAGAAGAAGGTAAGAAAGATGAAGAAAATAAATCAGATGAAAACAAAAGCGAAGAAAACGCGGATTCTATACTCGAATACTTCACCAAGGTTCTTGGAAGCTTAGTAAAAAGTGTAAAGATCTCTAAGAAATTAACCGATAGTCCTGTGTGTCTAGCAGTTGATGAAGGAACTATGGATCTCCGTATGGAGCGTTTTTTACGTGAACAGAAGCAGCTAAATTACCGCACGCCAAAAGTACTTGAAATTAACATTAAGCATCCTTTGATAAGAAACATAATGGAATCTCACGCTGAAAATGGTGAAAATCCAACACTTGGAGATATGATTTACTTATTGTTCTATCAAGCTTGTATAGTGGAAGGTGAAGAGATGGAAGACGTAAGTCTATTTGCTAAAAGGCTCAATAACTTGCTTGGCAAAATTTCTATTTAATGCTATACTTAGTTTAGCTAATAATTAGGGGGTAAAACATGGGGTGGAATTTACTTGGTGGGCTCATGCCGCCAGCAGTAGATACTGCAGAAGAAAGGGAGCGTCGCCATTCCAGAGATTCAGGTGCTGAAGAAGAATTCGAAGTTTTAGAACAAGAAGAAATTAAGGAGCATCGTCATTCTGGAGATTCAGGCAATTGTTCAGAGGTTGAGGAAGGACAAAATACTAACAGAGCAATTGAATTGGAATTTCAGCTAACACAATCTTTGCTAAGTCAAGTAAAGGCAGGTGAGAATAATAGGAATGCAAATTCTGGCAAGCAAGCACAACTTGATTTGGAAAGAATGGATTTTTTAATTAATGGGCAAACAATAAGCAAAGCGTATGTTCACGAGTCATATTGCCAGTACAATCACTTAATTTCGAGTGAAAATGCAAATTACCGCCTGTTTGCTAAGCAAGTTTTCACAGAAATGTTTAAATATGCTAAGGCAGAAACTCCAAATGACAATATATTAGAAGAGTTAATTACTAATTGCAATCAGGCTGGGTATGATGGCTCTTTGTTAATGCAGCTCTCTCCTATATTCTCTAAGCATAAACTAAGCTTGCCTCATGCCAACGATAGAAAGATAAGTATTGTATATAATAGCCAAGGTTCTCTCAATATTCAGTATTGTCCAAGTATGCCTGTTAGAGAACTTGATACGAATAAGGAAATATGCAGGGTTGATGCTATTTTAGAGTTCACCCTTAAGTTTCGAGATAGTAAGGTAGAGTATGAAAACGGCAAAGTAACATTTGCCATTCCTGAACAATTAGAGAATTACAAAGCTGATGGCAAAAGTTTGTTAGATGAAATAAATAGGCATTTCGAAGATGAGGATAATAGAATTACAGAGACTCTTGAGAAAAATATGAATGAAGGACCTAAGTCATTTGCTGCTGAAGACTTGTCTATTACTGAGAGTTCATCTGATAGTAGTGAAGTAGCAAACAAAGTAGTTACTGATCCAGGCATTTTAGGTAATGTTGCGAATGTATTGGTAGGTGTTGCAGAAGTTACAGCAGTTGTAGCAACAGAGTTATTTTGGCCTCAAGATCAGGTTAATATAGAACCAAGGCATAATGAAGAAGAATTTACCATTATCCCTAAAAATTTAACCTTTGATGGATTAATAGACGTTATAAATAAAGCAAAAAATTATGGTGATTACGCAGGTTTAGATAAAACTATAAATAATATAGAGGAAAGCGATAGATTTATTACTGATTTGAATTGTGGTAATTTGAAGGATTTTTGCTCTCAACAGCTTAATTTGACTGATCATACGCACAATGTGCTGTTGAATAATAGTTATGATGAAACAAATGGTTATTATAATCATTCAGTAAAAGAGCTTTCACTACTAGCCATTGCAGCTAATGATACGCTTGTGGAAAGATATGCAGAAACGCATAAAAGTATATTATTTACGCAAGATGAAGGGCTCGATAGGCTACTTATTGGTGTTGGTGGACAATGCTATATTAAGTTTTTATTAGAGCATTTGGATAAGCCGAATCATACTATGTTTTTGGATGGTATATGTAAAAAACTTGAAAGGGCATCTTTTGTTGGTAATCAAAAATGCGTAGAAGTGATACTAAATAGGTTTAAGAATACTGAGGCTGAAGGTAGAATTATTTTTTCATCTAAACTTTTGCACTATGCTATACACTTAGCTCCTGAAAGTAAAGCGGCAGAGGTAATTGTTAATCGTAAAGTTGTTGATATTAATAGTATAGATAATTCTGGAATTGCACCTTTGCATTATGCTGTAGCACGTGATAATTTTAAACTAATAAGCTTACTTATTGAAAATGGTGCTAATGTTGATGTTCAAGATGAGAGGCATGGCAGAACAGCTTTACATTGGGCTGCTTACCATGATAAATTTGAAATAGTAAAATTACTTGTAAACAAGGGAGCTGATTGGAACATTAAAGATAGAGATGGCAAAACAGCTTTAGATCTGGTAGGAACGAAAAGTTTATATTTGGTAAGGGAAGAAAACAGGGAAAAATCTTCTAGTGAATCAAAAATCACAAAATTTCTTGAAGGTTTAGATGATAAAACACCTTTGCATTTAAATATTAAAAAAGATCCAGAATCCAAAAATATTGATAATCAACGGCCACAAAGGAGTATTGTTGATAAAGAAGAAAATATTATGAATAATAAAAAGGTTTCAATAGAAGAAACTATAGATAATAATAATTATAGGAGGGGTAAAATGCCTAAAAATATAGAAGAGAAATTGTCTAATGCTATCTTCGCTCTTAATTATGAAGAAGTAATGTCTTTAGTGGAAAAGGTAAGGAAAGAGGACAATAGTGTAGACACAAAGCAAATCTTGAATAAAGCCTTAGAAGACGCTAATAAGACGGAAGTTGGTAAGAAAGATAAACTATCTCAAAGCAAGCTCGCAAAAATTAAAATATTTCTTGAAAAAGAGTTCGAGCATGTTGCTGCATTATCAGTGAGTGGTAATATAGCTGCTACTGCAAGTAGCCAAGAAATTCCTGTAGTGGAGCGTAAAGAAAGCGAGCCGGATTCACCATCACTGAGTTCTGAAGATGATGATTTTTCTAAACTTGAAAGTGACGATTCTCCTAGAATTTCTTCAGATTCTCCTTCGTTTGATATTATTTCTGAAACAGAAGTACCTGAAACTGCAGCAGAAATGCCTTCAATGGTCACTGAGGGAAAGTCTGATGATCTAAATGACGAAAAAGATGATCAGCAAAATCTTACAATACCTACAGCTGTAGATCAGGGTACATCGCCTATTCCCGAAAGTCAATGTGGTACTGCACACAATAAAGAAGATTTTACTGTTCTACCTCAATCATCATCATTAGGTTTTGCAAATGAAAGTGTTAATACCGTAATATCAATTGATAATAACAGAAAAGAGCAAACTTCTAATAAACCCGCCAAGCATGTAGAACAAGTTGCTAACGAAAATATACAACCAAAATCAGTAGCTAATAAGCAAGCTAGTAATAGCAACAAAATTTACACAAAAGAGAATAGCGTTAAATGGCCTACTGTGGCTACATGGATGTTTGCAGTAACTGGAGTACTTTCATTAGCTGCTGCACCAGTTGCATATTTTGCTCTCGGTACTAGTCTACTGGTAGCAGGAGTAGCGGCAGGCATTGGAGCTTTCTGTATAGTTGCTGCTATAGCTGTACATTATTATAATAAGGCACCTTCAGGTCCACTTAAAGGACCAGATGTTGAGGAGGTTGTTCGTAATGCTGCTGTAGAAGCAAGTTAAGAAATAGTAGTCTATCATTTAATAATTTATTATAATTATATTGATTGTTAATAGATAAAAACTTGGTAGACTACGAAGAGATGCTTGCTAAGTTGACAAAATTGCCATTTAATGCTACACTTAGCTTAGCTACTAATTAAGAGGAAAAACATGTTAGGTTCAGATTTTGTATCACAGGAATCAAACAAAATTTTAAAGAAATCAGATTCTAGGGATTCGGGAACTGAAGAAGGGTTTGAAATTTTAGAACGAGAGGAAAAAGAGCGCCGTCGTTCTGAGGATTCAGGTAATGAAAGTCAAGAGGAATCTGGCGTTAATAATTCTGATACTAAATCTAGTGCAGTAACTACGTTAGAATTTCAGCTAACGCAATCTCTGCTGGGTCAAGTAAAGGCAAATGAGAATAATGAAGATGTAAAGTCTGGTAACACAGCTTATCAAGACCTATATAGAACGGATTTTTTTGTAATCAATGATCGCACTATAGATAATAGTTTCATTAAAGGGTTATATGATAAATATAATGAGGGAGATGATAAAGGTCTGTTTGCAAAGTATGTTTTTACGGAAATTTTTAAACATGCTAAAGCAGAAGTTCCAAATGACTATATACTGGAAGAGTTAATTACTAGTTGCAATCAGGCTGGGTATGATGGCTCTTTGTTAATGCAGCTCTCTCCTATATTCTTTAAGCATAAACTAATCTTGCCTCATGCCAATGATAGAAAGATAAGTTGTAATAGTTTAGACTTGATCTGACAAGCAAACAAAGTAAGATAAAAATATAGACAAGTTTTAAAGGAGTGTCAGATATGAATACAACACAAGAAAATGTAATAGTTTAGACTTGATCTGACAGGCATGAATTAACTGACAGAA